>DAMBCY010000028.1:0-18541 GCA_032056255.1 Cellulomonas sp.
GCCCGTCGAGCCGGAGGTGAAGATGATCCACGCGTCGTCGGTCGGCCCCGGCCCGGGGACCGCCCCGTCCGCGGCCCGGCGGCGACCACGCGCCGCCAGCGCCCGCAGGTCGCCCTCGGTGAGCACGCGCTGCACGGCCGCCTCCGCGAACACCGTCCGGGCGCGCTCGTCGGGGTCGTCGACGTCCACCGGCACGTACGCGGCCCCCGCGGCCAGCACCGCGAGCACCGCCGCGTACAGCTCCACGGTGCCCGACGGGATGCGCACGCCCACGCGCGACCCCGGCCCGATGCCGTCGGCGACCAGCGCGGCCGCGGCGGCGCGCACGCCCGCGGCCAGCTCGCGGTACGTCAGCACGGTGCTGCCGTCGTCGATCGCGGGCGCGTCCGGGTGCGCCGCCACGCTCGCGGCCAGCACGTCGACCAGGGTCCGCGGCGGGGCCGCCAGCCCCGACCGCAGCAGTCCGTCCGTCTCGCCCACGCGCGCTCCCGCCCTCGGTCCGCACCCCGTCCGGGCACGGCCGAGCGGCACTGTGGCACACCGCGCTCGCGCGGGTGCGGCGGCACCGGGGTCGTTCACGCAAGGGCCACCGAGTGTTCGCCGGGAGGTCGCGCGGGGGTCTCGCCGGACCGCCGCGCGGCCCCCCGCGCCGTCGCCCGGACCGGGGTCGGGGCCGGGCCGGATCTCTGGGAGGATGTGTGCCCATGACCGACCTGCCTCCCGCCCCGACCGCTGCTGCCCCGACGACCGCCCTGCCGGCGGGCGTACGCGCGGTACGGGAGGTACCGGACCGGGTGTCGCTGGACGGCGTCGAGGGCCGCTGGGACGGCGCGTGGACCGCGCAGGGCACCTACGCCTTCGACCGCAGCAGGAGCCGCGAGCAGGTGTACTCGATCGACACCCCGCCGCCGACCGTGTCCGGCTCGCTGCACGTGGGCCACGTGTTCTCCTACACGCACACCGACGTCGTCGCCCGGTACCGCCGCATGCGCGGGGCCGAGGTCTTCTACCCGATGGGCTGGGACGACAACGGCCTGCCGACCGAGCGCCGCGTGCAGAACTACTTCGGCGTGCGCTGCGACCCGTCCCTGCCCTACGACCCGGGCTTCGAGCCGCCGCACGTGGGCGGCGAGGGCAAGAGCATCAAGGCCGCGGACCAGGTGCCGATCAGCCGGAAGAACTTCGTCGAGCTGTGCGAGCGCCTGACCGTCGAGGACGAGCAGCAGTTCGAGGCGCTGTGGCGCCGGCTCGGCCTGTCGGTCGACTGGACCCGGACCTACCAGACCATCTCCGCCGAGGCCCGCGCCGTCGCGCAGCAGGCGTTCCTGCGCAACCTCGGCCGCGGCGAGGCGTACCAGGCCGAGGCCCCGGGGCTGTGGGACGTGACGTTCCAGACCGCCGTGGCGCAGGCCGAGCTGGAGGCGCGCGACTACCCGGGCGCGTTCCACAAGGTCGCGTTCCACGCCGCCGCCGGGCCCGTGCACATCGAGACCACGCGTCCCGAGCTGCTCCCGGCGTGCGTCGCGCTCATCGCGCACCCCGACGACGAGCGCTACCAGCACCTGTTCGGCACCACGGTGACCAGCCCGCTGTTCGGCGTCGAGGTCCCGGTGCTCGCGCACCCGGCCGCCGAGCCGGACAAGGGCGCGGGCATCGCGATGTGCTGCACCTTCGGCGACCTGACCGACGTGCAGTGGTGGCGCGAGCTGCAGCTGCCCACCCGTTCGGTGATCGGCCGCGACGGCCGCGTGGTCCGGGACACCCCGGACTGGATCGCGGACGAGGCCGGTCGCGCCCTCTACGCCGAGCTCGCCGGCAAGACGACGTTCTCCGCGCGCGAGCTCGTCGTGGCCGGGCTGCGGGAGTCGGGCGACCTGGACGGCGAGCCGGTCGCGACCCAGCGCAAGGCGAACTTCTTCGAGAAGGGCGACAAGCCGCTCGAGATCGTCACGTCCCGCCAGTGGTACATCCGCAACGGCGGGCGGGACGCCGATCTGCGCGAGGCGCTGCTCGCCCGCGGCGGCGAGCTCGGGTTCCACCCGGACTTCATGCGGGTGCGGTACGAGAACTGGGTCGGCGGTCTGAACGGCGACTGGCTGGTGTCGCGCCAGCGGTTCTTCGGCGTGCCGTTCCCGGTCTGGTACCCGGTCACCGCCGAGGGCGAGGTCGACCACGACCACCCGCTGCTGCCGTCCGAGGACCAGCTCCCGATCGACCCGTCTTCCGACGTCCCCGCCGGCTACACGGCCGACCAGCGCGGCGTCCCCGGCGGCTTCGTCGGCGACCCGGACATCATGGACACGTGGGCGACGTCCTCGCTGACTCCGCAGATCGCCGGCGGCTGGCGCACGGACCCCGACCTGTTCGCGCGGGTGTTCCCCATGGACCTGCGCCCGCAGGGGCAGGACATCATCCGCACCTGGCTGTTCTCCACGGTCGTGCGCTCGCACCTGGAGCACGGCAGCCTGCCGTGGCGGGACTCGGCCATCAGCGGCTGGATCCTCGACCCCGACCGCAAGAAGATGTCGAAGTCCAAGGGCAACGTCGTCACCCCGATGGGCCTGCTCGAGGAGCACGGCTCGGACGCGGTCCGCTACTGGGCGGCCAGCGCGCGGCTCGGCACGGACGCGGCGTTCGAGGTCGGCCAGATGAAGATCGGCCGCCGCCTGGCGATCAAGGTGCTCAACGCGTCGAAGTTCGCGCTGACGTTCGGCTCCGCGGAGCAGGGCGCGGCCGCGCTCGACCCGGCGCTGGTCACCGTGCCGCTGGACCGGGCGATGCTCGCGGGCCTGGCGGACGTGGTCGACAGGGCGACCGCCGCGCTGGAGTCCTACGACCACACCCGCGCCCTGGAGCTGACGGAGACGTTCTTCTGGACGTTCTGCGACGACTACCTGGAGCTGGTGAAGGACCGCGCGTACGGCGCGGGCGTCGCGGACGCGGACGTGACGGCCGAGACCGCGTCGGCCCGCGCCGCGCTCAGCCTCGCGCTGGACGTGCTGCTGCGGCTGTTCGCCCCGGTGCTGCCGTTCGCCACCGAGGAGGTCTGGTCCTGGTGGCGCGAGGGCTCGGTGCACCGTGCCCCGTGGCCGGACGCCGCTCCGCTGCGCGCCGCGGCCGGTGACGGCGACCCGGCGGTCGTCGCCGCGGCCGGCGCCGCCCTGGCGGCGCTGCGCAAGGTGAAGTCCGAGGCCAAGGTCTCGATGCGGACCGAGATCACCGCGGCCCGCCTGGAGGTCCCGGCCGCGCTGCTGCCGGGCGTGCAGGTGGCGCTCGGCGACGTGCGCGCGGCGGGCCGGGCGACCGGGACGCTGGACGTCGTCGAGGTGCCGGACGGCCCCGACGCCGCCGTGGTCGCGCGCGACGCCGAGCTGCTGCCGCCGGAGCCGAAGCAGCCCACCGCCTGACCCGGTCCGAGCGGTCCTGCCGGTCGCGCTCGCCCGGATGCACACCGGCGGGCGCGACGGGCAGGACGTGGGACCCTGGTCCTCCCGCTCGTCAGCCGTGTATGCATAGGTATCCGCCGTCCCTGTATAGTTTTGCGGTCGGTTCTGAACGAGGAGATCACTGATGCGCACCCGCCCACTCGCCCTGCTGCCCGCCGCGCTGGCCGCGACCCTCCTGCTCGCGTCCTGCGGCGGCGGGGACTCCGGCTCCGAGGGCGCCGACGGTGAGGTCGCGCTCGTGACCGCCGGCACCCTGACCGTCTGCACCAACCCGCCGTTCGAGCCGTTCGAGTTCGAGGAGGACGGCGAGGTCGTCGGCCTCGACATGGACATCGTCGGCGAGGTCGCGAAGGACCTCGGCGTCACGCTGACGACCAAGGTCACGCCCTTCGAGGGCATCCAGTCCGGCGCCGACCTCAACAGCGGCAACTGCGACGTCGTCGCCTCCGGCATCACGATCACCGACGAGCGCAAGGCGAAGTTCGACTTCTCCGAGCCGTACTTCGACGCCGACCAGGGCCTGCTCGTCCCCGAGGGCTCCGACCTCGCGACGGTCGAGGACCTCGAGGGCAAGAAGATCGCCGTGCAGCAGGCGACCACCGGTGAGACCTGGGTGAACGACAACGGCCTGACCGCGATCCAGTTCGAGGACCTCGGTCTCCAGGTCCAGGCGCTGAAGACCGGCCAGGTCGACGCGGCCGTCAACGACATCGCCGTGCTCGGCCCGTTCATCACCGACGGCCTCGAGGTCTCGGCGAACTTCTCGACCGGCGAGCAGTACGGCCTCGGCGTGAAGAAGGGCAACACCGCCCTGCTGGACGCGGTGAACGCGACGCTCGACCGCATCCGCACCGACGGCACCTACGACGCGATCTACACCGACCGGATCGGCACCGCGCCGTCGTCCGCGTCGACCACCTCGTCGGACGGCTGAGATGACGACCACGCCCGCACCGGCGCCGGGGCGCATCACCGTCCCCCGGCGCCGGTGGAGCCCCCGCCGACGGGCCCGGGCCTTCCGCGCGGCGCAGTACGCGGTGATCGCGATCATCGTGCTCGCCGTCGCGTTCGCGGTCGACTGGTCGAACATCGGCGAGAACTTCTTCAACGCGGAGGCAGCCTCGCAGATCGCGTCGACGATCCCCCGCGCCTTCGTGAACACGCTGCGCTACACCTTTGCGGGCTTCGCCGTGGGACTGTCGCTCGGCACCCTGCTCGCGCTCATGCGGCTGTCGTCCGTACGGCTCTACCGCTGGGCGGCGACGGTCTACATCGAGTTCTTCCGCGGCATCCCCGCCCTGCTCGTCGTGATCTCGTTCGGCTACGCCGTCCCGATCGCGCTCGGCGTCCAGATCGGCTCGATCACCCTGAAGGCGGCACTGGCCCTCGGCATGGTGTCGGCGGCGTACATCGCCGAGACGCTGCGCGCCGGCCTCCAGGCGGTGCCGCGCGGGCAGGTCGAAGCCGCCCGGTCCCTGGGCATGTCGCACGCGCGGACGCTGCGTAGCGTGGTCGTGCCGCAGGCGTTCCGGATCGTGCTGCCCCCGATGACCAACGAGTTCATCCTGCTCACCAAGGACACCTCGCTCGTGTTCCTGCTGGGCCTGGCGACCGACCAGTTCGACCTGACGAAGATCGGCCGGGACGCTCTGAACAACGCGCAGGGCGGCCTCACCCCGCTGTTCCTCATCGGCGCCTGCTACCTGCTCATCACCCTGCCGCTCGGGCAGCTCGCCCGGTACCTGGAGAAGCGCACCGGCGCGAGGAGCCGCTCATGAGCACCCAGCCCACCGCCCCGCCCGTGGTCACGATCACTGGGCTGCACAAGTCCTTCGGCGAGCGCGAGGTCCTCACCGGCATCGACCTCGAGGTCCGCTCCGGCGAGGTCGTGTGCGTCATCGGCCCCTCGGGCTCCGGCAAGTCGACCCTGCTGCGCTGCGTGAACCTGCTGGAGCAGCCGACGCAGGGCCGGATCGACGTGCTCGGCGTCGACGTCACGGACCCGGACGTCGACATCGACGTGGTCCGCACGCACGTCGGCATGGTGTTCCAGCAGTTCAACCTGTTCGCGCACAAGACCGTGCTGGAGAACTGCACCATGGCGCAGGTCCAGGTGCTCAAGCGGTCGAGGGCCCGGGCCGTCGAGGTCGCGATGGCGAACCTCGACCGCGTCGGGCTCGCGGACCGCGCGGACGCGCACCCGTCCCAGCTGTCCGGCGGGCAGCAGCAGCGCGTGGCGATCGCCCGGGCGCTGGCGATGGACCCGCAGCTCATGCTGTTCGACGAGCCGACGTCGGCCCTCGACCCCGAGCTCGTGGGTGACGTGCTCGCGGTCATGCGGGACCTGGCGGACGGCGGCATGACGATGATGGTCGTCACGCACGAGATGGCGTTCGCCCGCGAGGTCGGCGACCGGGTCGTGTTCATGGACGGCGGGAACGTCGTGGAGCAGGGCCCGGCGGACGCCGTGATCGGCGCGCCGACCGAGCCCCGCACCCGCGCGTTCCTGCAGCGCGTGCTCGACCCCACCCACACGGGCGCGGCCTGACCCCGCCTCGCACGACCCGATCCAGCCGCCGACACAGGAGTCTCGAGGATGCGCGAGTTCAGCGCCGACACCCCCGTCCCGCACGACCCCGCCATGAACGCCGCGGGCCTGCTGCTGGCCCGGCTCGCCCGGGGCGCCTCGGGCACGCTGATCGAGCGCTCGACCGGGCTCGGCGGGTCGTGGCAGCCCGTGACGGTCGCCGAGTTCGTGGCCGAGGTGACGGCGCTCGCCAAGGGCCTGGTGGCCCAGGGGCTCGAGCCCGGCGACCGGGTCGCGATCATGTCGCGCACCCGGTACGAGTGGACGCTGACCGACTTCGCGATCTGGTTCGCGGGCGGCGTCGGCGTCCCCGTCTACGAGACCTCGTCGCCCGAGCAGGTCGAGTGGATCCTGTCGAACTCCGGTGCGGTGCTGGCGGTCGTCGAGACCGCGGCGCACGCCGGCGTCGTCGCGCACACCCGCGCCGCCGTCCCCGGGCTGCGCGGCGTCTTCGTGATCGACGAGGGCGGCCTCGGCCAGCTCGTGGCCGCCGGCACGGAGGTCCCGGACGCCGAGATCGAGCGACGGCGGTCGCTCGCGCAGGCCGCGGACCTCGCGACGATCATCTACACCTCGGGCACCACCGGCCGTCCCAAGGGTGTGGAGCTGTCGCACGGCAACTTCGTCGACAACGCCCGCAACGGCGCCGCCGGGCTCGCCGAGGTCTGCCGGACACCGGGCTCGCGGACGCTGCTGTTCATGCCGCTGGCGCACGTGTTCGCGCGGTACCTGCAGATGGTCGCGATCGAGGCGGGCGCGCCGATCGGTCACACCCCGGACACCCGGAACCTGCTGGCCGACTTCGCGTCGTTCCGGCCGACCTTCATCCTGGCCGTGCCGCGCGTGTTCGAGAAGGTCTACAACTCCGCGGAGCAGAAGGCCGGCGCGGGCGCGAAGCTCAAGCTGTTCCGCTGGGCCGCGAAGGTGTCGATCACCTACTCCCGCGCGGTCGACTCCCCGCAGGGCCCCTCGCCGCAGCTGCGCGCCGCGCACGCGGCCGCGACCGCCCTCGTGCTGCGCAGGCTCAAGGCCGCGATGGGCGGCAACCTGCGGTACGCGATCTCCGGCGGTGCCCCGCTGGGCGAACGGCTGGGCCACTACTACCGCGGCATCGGCGTGACGATCCTCGAGGGCTACGGCCTGACCGAGACCACGGCGCCGTCCAGCGTGAACATGCCCGGCCTGGTGAAGATCGGCACCGTCGGCCCGCCGTTCCCCGGCACGTCGTGGCGCGTCGACGACGACGGCCTGGTGTGGATCAGGGGCCCGCACGTGTTCCGCGGCTACCACGACAACCCCGAGGCGACCGCCGAGGCGCTGCAGGACGGCTGGTTCCTCACGGGCGACATCGGCACCCTGGACGACGACGGCTACCTGCGCCTCACCGGCCGCGCGAAGGAGCTCATCGTCACCGCCGGCGGCAAGAACGTCGCGCCGGCGGTGCTGGAGGACCGGTTCCGCGGTCACCCGCTGGTCAGCCAGGTCGTCGTGGTCGGGGACGGCCGCCCGTTCATCGGCGCCCTGGTGACCCTGGACGCGGACATGCTGCCGGGCTGGCTGAGCATGCACGGCCTCCCGCCGATGGACGTGCGCGCGGCCGCGCAGCACCCGGACGTGCTCGCGGCCCTCGACCGCGCCGCCACCCGGGCCAACGCGGCCGTGTCCCGCGCGGAGTCCATCCGCAAGGTGCGGGTGCTCGACGGCGACTTCACCGAGGCGAACGGCTACCTCACGCCGTCGCTCAAGGTGAAGCGCGCGCTGGTGCTGAAGGACTTCGCGGCGGACGTCGACGAGCTGTACGTGGACACCCGGGAGCACTGACCCCCGCGGTCCGCGCGCGGCGGGCGGGACCCGCGTCCCGCCCGCCGCGCGCGCCGGTCAGACCACCCGGTGCAGCCGGGCCTGGTCCTCGGACTGGGTCGGCACGGCCTCGCTCGGCGTGGAGCCGTCGTTCCACCGCAGCAGCGCTCCCACGCCGTGCACCGTCTCGACCGCGCCGTCCGCGGCGATCGTCAGGCCGGCGTCCTGACCGAGGGCGGCGCGCAGCAGCGCCACGTCCGCGGGCATCCGGCGCACCCCCTCGGTCACCCCGATCCCGGCGAGGTCCGCCTCGCTGCTCGCGATCTGGAGCGGCTCCGGCCCGACCCACAGGCTCCGGTCGGCCAGCGCCGATCCCGGCAGCGTCACGTCCTCGTGCAGCACCAGCTCACGCACCTGACCCCGTTGCAGGACGGTCACGACGTCGTCCAGCGAGGTGACCGCCGCTCCCCCGCGGCCGATCTCCTCCCGGTACTGCGCCAGGACGCCCTCGCGGCGCCGCTCGCGGAACGTCGCGAGGGCGTCGGCGACCCGCTGCTTGAACGCCTGCTGGTTCACGCCGTCCGCCCGCGACCCGCCCGGCACCTCGACCACGAGGTCCTTCGTGCGGGGGGCCAGGGCGTGGCAGAGCAGCGAGACGGCGCGCACGTCGCCGGTCACGAGCACGATCTCCGGCTTCTTCTCCACCACCTGCCGGTCGAGGTCGGCCGCGACCGTCTCGGCGTTGCGCTCCCAGGAGTCCTCGGCGCGCACCTGGACCCGCTTGTGGGCCCAGGCGCCACCGCCCTCCTTGACCTTGTGCAGGACGTCGTGGTCGCCCTCCACGGACTCCTTCGACGACTCCCGCACCCCGGACCCGTCCGACCACGTGAGATCGGCGCCCTGCCGGTCCACCTCGACCAGCAGGAACCGGGTGGACTGGTCGCCGGCCCGCACGGCCGGCAGCAGCCCGGGCACGTCGTCCAGCACGGCGGTGGACCGCGCGGGCGGCTCCTTCAGCACCCGGTCCACCACCACGCCGTCGGCATCCGCGATCACGACCCGTCCGTGCGGCCCCGCGACGCCCGCAGGCCGCGTGACCCGCTCCTCGACGTCGTCCAGCACGGTCGCGGACGCCCCGGAGCGCTCCAGCTCCTTGCGCAACGACCGCCAGCGGCCGGCCACCTCCTCGTCGCCGGCGGCGTCGGCCCGCGTCGCGTCGAGATGGACGGTGACGAACGGGGCGGGACGGCCGAGCAGGGGCTTGAGCCAGTGCAGATCCACGGGGCGACCTCCGGGTTCACGGGTGTCGGTCGTGCCGGTGCGCGCGCCACTGGGCCACGCCGGCCGACCGGTCCTGACCCCTCCCACCCTCTGACACCCGCGACGCGAACGCCACCCCTGAGGGCCGTCGGGACCGGCCCGGACCCCCTAGGGGCTCGCCGGTTCCTGCTGGGCCGCGGCCGCCGCCTGCTCGCGGACGGCGTCGACCGCCCGGTTGAACGTGGCGGACGTCTTGGAGGCGCCGGCCAGGACGTCGACGTGCGCGTCGTCCACGTCCCGGCCCACCACCGCACCCTCGACCACCTCGACGAACGCGCTCTGGTAGTCCGCCGACCGCGGGAGCAGCGCGTCCCCGACGACGGCGACGTCGGTGACCACGCCGTCGTCCAGGGTGAGGGTGACCGCGACGGAGTCCTCGCCGATCGGCCCGTAGCGCTCGGTGGCCGAGTACGTGCCGTCCGCGTAGGGGCCGGTGATCCCGTCCCGGCCCGCGCCGGGCTCCTCGCCGGCGTCGCCCGCCCAGTAGGCCGGGTCGCCGCTCGGCCCGGCCGTGGCCGTCGCCTCGCGTCCCGCGTACGGGTCGTCCGCGGGCACGGCGTCGCCGGAGCAGGCCACCAGACCCGAGCCCGCGAGCGCGGCGCCGATCATCGCCCCCGCTCGTCGCGCGGTGCCGGGGCCGGACCACGCCGCGGGCCGCGCAGGGGTGCCGTTCATGCCGTCGTCCTCCCGTCGCGCTCCCCGACCAGCCTGCCGTGGTCGAGCAGGATCTGACGCTGGCCGCAGCCCGCGACGTCGGCGTCGTGGGTGACGACGACCAGGGTGGTCCCGTCGGCGTGCAGGCGGCGGAAGATGTCGAGCACGAGCTGCTCGTTCGTCTCGTCGAGGTTGCCGGTCGGCTCGTCGGCGAGCACGATCTTCGGCCGGTTGATGAGCGCGCGCGCGATGCACACCCGCTGCTGCTCCCCGCCGGACAGCTGGCTGGGGAGGTGGTGGGCGCGCGCGGCGAGCCCGACGTCGGCGAGCGCCGCCAGCGCCTCGGCCCTGTCGGTCCGCGAGTGGTAGTACTGCGCCACCATCACGTTCTCGACGGCGGTGAGGTGCGGGATCAGGTGGAACTGCTGGAACACCAGCCCGACGACCTCCTTGCGGACCTCCGTCAGCCGGGCGGCGTCGAGCGCGGCGAGGTCCCGCCCCTCGAGCAGCACCGTGCCCTCCGACGGGGTGTCCATGCACCCGACGATGTTCATCAGCGTGGTCTTGCCGGACCCGGACGACCCGACGACGGACAGCCACTCCCCTGCGCGCACGTCCAGGCTGAGGTCGTCGAGCGCGCGCAGCGACCCGTAGACCTTCGAGACGTGGGACAACGACAGGACCATGCTCACTCCTCCTTCAGGACGACGGCGGGCTCGATGCGCGAGGCCCGGCGCACCGGCGCGTAGGCCGCGACCACGGCGACCAGGGCGGCGACCAGCACGGAGCCGGCGGCGAGCCCCGGCGCGAACCCCACGGAGCGGTCGAACACGCCGACCGACACGGCCTGGGCGAGCGCGTACCCCACGGCGGTGCCGACGACGCCGCCCACGAGGCCGTACGCGGTCGCCTCCGTGCGGAACTCCCGCGCGATGTCGCGGTCCGAGGCACCGAGCGCCTTGCGCAGGCCGATCTCGTGGCGGCGCTCGGAGACGACGACGGTCATCGTGGTGGACACCCCGACGACCGTGAGCGCGAGGACGACCGTGGAGACGACCCAGAACAGGGTCCCGAGCATCGTGATGATCCGCGTGTCCGCGGTGGTGATCTTCGAGACCGGTCGCGCGGAGACACCGGCGTCGGCGGCGTCCACGTCCGCGACCACCCGGTCCATCGGCGCCGCCGTGGTGTCCACCGAGAACTCCAGCACGTCCCAGCCGCGCTGCTGCTGCGTCAGGGCCTCGACGTCGGTGGCCGTGGCGTAGACGATGTCGTCCTCCTCGGCGCCCGTCTCGACGACCCCCGCCACGCGCAGCCGGCGCTGGTGCCCACCGGTGCCCTCGGCGGCGTCACCCGTCTCCGTCGCGGACGCCGCCGGGGCGCTCGACGCGCTCGTGCCCGCCCCGGGCAGCCCGTCGCCGAGGCGGTGCTCGACGGTGACCACCGACCCGACCGCCAGCCCGGCCGCCTCGGCGACGTCCACCCCCACGAGCACCTCGCCGGTCCCGGGCCAGCTGCCCTCGACCTCCCAGTGGCCGTTCAGCGCCCGGACCTGCGGCACGTCGATCCCCGCCAGCAGGTACGGGGTGCGGTTGATCCGCACGGACTCGTACCGGTAGCCGGCCGAGCGCGCCGGGGCGTCGGCCGTGACGACAGCGCCGACCGCGGCCGCCTGCCGCGCCGTGATCTCGGCGTCACCCCCCTCGGCGGTCGCGGGGACCACCACGAGGTTGGCGCCGAACTGCCGCATCTCCGCGCTCATCTGCGCCGGCACGGTCACGCAGACCGCGGTCAGGCAGAGCATGGTGGCGGCGCCGACCGCCGAGGACACGACCGCCATCGTGGCCCGCGACCGCCGCCGGAGCACCGCGGCCGCCAGCATCCGCCAGAACATCGCCCGGTTCGACATCGTGCGGCTCACTTCCGGTGGAGCGCGGTCGCGGGCTCCAGGCGCAGGATCGACCGGATGGACTGGCCGGTCGCCACCAGCAGGACGAGGGCGACCAGGATCGCGACCAGCACGAAGACCATCGGACGCATCGCGACGCCGGAACCGAAGACGAGGTGCCCGACCAGCTGGGCGAGCCCGGACCCCGCGAGCGCGCCGACGAGCGCGCCGACGAGCCCGACGACGCCGGTCTCCAGGAGGATCAGCCGGCCCGCCGCGGCGCCCGAGGCCCCGAGCGCCTTGAGCAGGGCGAGCTCGGCGGTCCGCTCGACGAGCGACGCGGTCGTCAGGGAGGCGACGGCCAGGGCCGCGGCCACGAGCGACAGCATCGTCATGAGGATCATCAGCGACTGCGTCTTCTCCAGGACGCTGCCCTCGACCGCCGCGACCTGGCGCACCTGCTTGGCGACGGCGCCGGGGACGACCTCCTCGATCTGGTAGGCGATCGAGGACGGGTAGGCGGTGCAGTACCAGATCTCCCACTCGGACCGGGTCAGTGCGGCGGGGTTGCGCGCGGCCTTCCGGGACAGGTCGTTCTCGGGCGTGGTCAGCGCCTTCACCTCGACGGTGTCGACCTTGCCCGCGAGGCCGCCGACCGACTGGAGGACGGCGAGCGGCACGTAGAGCGCGTCCTCGTCGTCGTCGCCCGAGGTGTACGTGCCGACCACCTGCACGGTGCGGGCGACGTCGCCCGACCCGAGCGTGACGCGGTCGCCGACGGCGACCCCGAGGTCCTCGGCGAGGGCACGGCCCACGACGGCCTGGTCGGAGGCGTCGACGGGCCACGCGCCGGCCAGGTCCCACCAGGCGCGCATCGTGGTGACCCCGGCGACCGTCTGCTCGCCGGTGGGCAGGTCCAGCTGCTGGTCGAACCAGGTGCCGACGACCCGGGCGGTGCCGGCGTCGTCCGCCGCGGCTGCGTCCCCGGCCCGCACGGGGAGGTGCAGGGAGAGGGTCGGCGCGAAGTCGACGACGTTGTGGGCCCAGAAGATCGTCTTGATGCGGGGGACGTCCGCCTCGGCGAGGAACGAGGTCGCGTCCGGGGCGTCGCCGGACCGGTACAGCTCGGAGACCACGGCGTCCGCCGTCGGCTGCACGACGATGTTCGACCCGTAGGTGGTCAGCTCGGCGTTCAGCTTGTCCCCGACGTCGAGCACCACACCGAGCATCGCGACGGACACGGCGGTGGACAGCGCGACGGTCAGCGCGATCAGCGACCGGCGCCGCAGCTGGCGCCGCAGGGAGCGGCGCACCATCGTCAGCAGCACGGGAGCCACCCCCGCGACGGGGCGGGCGGGCGCACCGGGGCCGTGCTCATGCGAACACCGACGACAGCGCGTCCAGCGTGGCGGTCTCGATCTCGATGGCGCCGGAGGCCATCCGGAAGTCGAGCGGGATCGGGTTGCAGCCGCCGTGGAAGCCGATGGTCGCCAGGTTCATCGCGACGTCGCACGCCTGGCAGATGATCTTGCCGTCCTTCTCGTAGTAGCCGACCGGCCCGCAGGACTCGCACGCGTCCAGGACCACGCCGAAGGCGCCGCCGCTCTTGCGCACCACGAGGAAGCGCATGTCGACGCCGTCGCCCGCCGTGTACGCGTAGCGGTGCAGGTGACCGTCCTCGACCGAGGAGACCGGGATGACGGCACGCCCCGCGCGCACCGTGTAGGGCTCGGGCTCGGAGAGCGTGACCTTCCGGTCGAGCTGCCGCACCCCGACGGTCAGCGTGAGCGCGACCAGGGCGAACCCGACCCCCGAGGCCAGCACCGAGCGGCGGGTGTGCGTCGCACGCGCCTGCGCGAGCCGCTCCCGCGCGGGGTTCTCCGCGAGCGGACGCGGGCGCGTCGTCCGCGCCGCGGCCACCAGCAGCGGCACCAGCAGCACCGCGGCCGCCACGACGACGACCAGGTCCTGGGCGTTCACCAGCCGGACCAGCAGCCGGAACGGCACGCCGCCCAGCTGGATCCGGTGCGAGGCGTGCAGCAGCTGGAGCAGCGACGTCAGGTGCACGAGGGCGTGGATCCCGGCGAGCGACACGGCCGCCCAGCCGAACACCCGCCCCGGGGCGCGCGCCCCGGCCCGGCGGTACAGCACGGCCACCAGCGCCACGGCGCACCAGGCGAGCACGAACCCGAGCGCGCGCAGCAGCATCGTGGAGCTCGCGACCGCCTCGCCCGGCTCGACGAAGCTGGTCAGCTGCAGGACGACGTCCGGGCTGGCCCGGAAGAACGCCAGGGCCAGCGCCGCGCAGGCCACGGCGTCCGCCCCGTCGAGCAGACGGCGACCCGGTCCGGTGGCGGCGGGGACGGCACCGGGGACGGCACCGGCGGACGTCGGCACGACGTCGCCCCGGGGTGCCGCCCGCACCACGAGGGCGAGGACGACGACCAGGGCGACGTCGACCAGCACGCACGCGACGAGGGTCGGCAGGGTGATCGCGGTGCGGGACCCCAGGACCGCGGTCGCGCGCAGGACCGCGAACAGCACCCCGGCCAGCAGGCCGACGGCGACGGCCTGGAGGCGACGGCGGCCCCGGCGCACGCGGTCGCGGTGCGCACGCTCGCCGTCCGCGCCGCCGCGGTCCGCCCCGCCGAGCACCACCGCGCACGCGGCGACCAGCAGGAACGGCAGCGCCGTCCCCGCGACCACCGACACGAAGCGCTCGAGCACCCCGTCCCCTCCCCTCCCGCACCGTCCTCGACGTGCTCCGCCCCGGCCGTGCCCCGCGCAGCACGCGGGGCACGGCCGTCAGCGCGCCGGGCTCACCACTCCTGCGGCGTGTAGTTCCAGTCCCAGCTGACCTCGATCGGCGTGGTCCAGTAGCGGCCCTCGACGCCCGTCTCGGGGTCGACGTGCAGCATCCAGCCGCTCTCCTCGGGCGAGCGGATCGAGAACGTCACCACGTACTCCCCCGCCTCGTCGAGCGCGACGTTCGCGCCGTAGTGCGGGCCGTCCGAGGCGTTCATCGTCATGAACGTGCCGCTGGAGACCACGTCGCCCGATCCCTGCTCGGCGATCGCGTAGTCCACGGTCAGCCCCGGCACGAAGTCGCCGACGCCGTAGCCGAGCTCGTTGTCGGCCATCGCGGCGATGTCGGCCTCCAGGTGGAAGCTCGACTGCGACGCCGACAGCCCCATGCCCGCGGGCTCCATGTCGATCGGCTGGAAGTACACGCCGGCGACGCTGATCGGGAAGACCTCCTGGTCGTCGCCGATGGGGAACTCCTCGAACCCGGCGCCCGCGTCGGCGGCGGCGCCGTCGTCGGCGGAGTCGGCGGCCGGCGTGGCGTCGCCCGCGGTGCCGGCGTCGGTCGAGGAGGAGCAGCCGGCCAGGCCCAGCGTCACGGCCACGGCCAGCACGCCCGTCGCGGCGGTGAGCTGGCGGGTGCGGTTCGTCATGCGTCGAGTCCCATCATCAGGTGCGTCCGGAGGGCGCAGATCCATCGGGGAGGACCGGGGAGACCCCGGGGGTCGGAGAGCCGGCACGGGCTGTCCGGCGCGTGCGCAGGACCGAGATCGTGGACAGCACCAGCACGGTGGCGAGCGCGACCGCCTGGGCGGCGAGGGTCTCGCGGTACGGGTAGACGCCGAGGGTGTCGAGGGTGGGCAGGCCCGCCAGGTAGGTGCCGTCGATCACGTCGCCCTCGATGAAGGCGTGCACGCCCCCGCCGGCGAACACCACCACCAGCAGCGCCATCAGCGCCGAGGTGATCGTGAAGAACGGGCCGACCGGGATCTTCACCGAGGTGAAGCGGATGAGGACGAACACGACCGCCAGCACCGCGGCCGCCGCGGCGAACCCGGCCCAGACGCCCGCGCCGCCGCCGGACCCCAGCCCGATCAGCGCCTGGTAGAACATCACGGTCTCGGCGCCCTCGCGGAACACCGCGAGGAACGCCAGGCCGGTCAGCGCCCCCACCGACCCGGTCGACAGCGACCGGCTCGTCGAGTCCCTGATGTAGGTGTTCCAGGCCGCGACGGAGGACCTGGAGAGCATCCAGCTGCTGGTGAACAGCAGCATCACCATCGCGATCAGCGCCGTGACGCCCTCCAGCGTCTCCTGGCGGGCACCGGAGGCCTCCATCACCACCTGGAAGACGAACCACATGACGCCGGACGCCGCGAGACCCGCGAGGGCGCCGAGGTAGATGTGCCGGGTCTTGTCCCGGTGCCCGGCCTTGACCAGGTAGGCGAGGATCGCGGCGACCACCAGGATCGCCTCGAGCCCCTCCCGCAGCAGGATGAGGAACGCCTGGCCGAACGTGCTCGTGACGAACGTCCGCCACGGGCTGATGCCGTCCGCGGCTCCGCCGTCGAGCGCGGCGCCGTCCTGGACCAGCATCGCCTGGAGGGTCTCGACGTGCTCGGTGATCTCGTCGGACGGGTCCTGCGCGACCATCGCCTTGCGGCAGGTCTTGAACTGGTTCTCGACCTCGGAGACGCGCCGGCCGGAGATGGCCGCCATGACGGTCCGCTCGAAGCCCAGCTTCTCGTAGAACTGGTAGTACGCCTGGTTGACCAGCTCGGAGCCGCCGCGCCCGTCGCCGCTCGCCGACGTCGCGAGCGCGTCGTCGAGGATGGCGGTCATCTCGGCGGCGATCTCGCTCCAGGTGGCGTCGCCGCGCCCCTGCGACGTGTTCTGCTTCCGGGCGTCCAGCTCCGCGCGCTCGGCCGCGGTCCGGGCCTCGAGCGCGGCGGCGTAGTCGCGGGGACCCGCCAGGCCCTCCGTGGCGTCGAGCTGGGCGGCCGACGCCTCGACGGCGTCGGCGAGCTCCGCGACCCCCGCGGCCAGCTCGTCGCCGAGCTCGGGCCGCAGGGCGGTGCGGCGCAGCTCCGCGAGCTGCTCGCTCTGCGCGCCCTGGGTCTGCGCGCCCAGGGTGTCCGTGACGACGCGGGCGAGGTTCGACGCGACGTAGTCCGAGCTGAGCGCCCGACCCACCGCCGCGGCCGCCCCGGCGGTGTTGCCCGCCCGGTGCTGCGCCACGGCGTCCTCGAGGTCGGCCCGCACCAGCGCCGCCACCTGCGACCAGGACTCCTGGTCCGCGGCCGCGCCCGCCCCGTCCGCGCGGGCGGCGGGGGCGAGCAGCACGGCGAGCAGCGCGCACAGCAGGGCGACCAGCGGCAGCAGCACCCGCCGCTCGCGCCGTGGCTGCCCGGTCGGTCGCTCCACGGTCCCCTCCCCCGGGAGCGCACGTCCGCGCTCCCTCCGACCCGGGGTCCGTCGCGCCCCGGTCCTGACGTCGCGTCAGGTAAGCCTTACCTGACCTCTGTGGTGAGCGTCCTCCGTCGACGAGCCCCGCGCACGGGACCTTGTGCCCGACCCGGCGAGGCTCCCGGTGGTAGACACGAGCGCATGCGCTGGGAGCTCGAGGCGACCGGGACGGTGTGGTCCCTCGTGACGGACCACCCGCTGCCGGCGGCCGTGCGACGCGACGTGACCGCGCTGGTCCAGGAGTTCGAGACCGTCTGGTCGCGCTTCCGTCCCGACTCCCTCGTGTCCCGCGCGGCGGGCGCCGCCACCGGCGCCAGCTACCCGCTCCCCGACGGCTCGGGCGCGATGCTGGAGCTCTACGACCGCCTGCACCGGCTCACCGGCGGGCGCCTGGACCCGCTGGTCGGTGCCGACCTCGTCCGGCTGGGCTACGACGCGGGGTACACGTTCGTGGTGCGGGAGCGCACCGAGGACGATCCCGGCCCCTCCGTGCGGCGCGCACGCTGGGGCGACACGGTCACCCACGACGGCGACGTCCTCACGCTGCGGGTCCCGGTGCTGGTCGACGTCGGCGCCGTCGGCAAGGGGTTCCTCGTCGACCGGGTGTCCGACCTGCTCGTGCGGGCCGGCTACGGCTCCCACACCGTCGACGGGTCCGGGGACCTGCGGGTCCGCGGCGACCGGGTGGTGCGGGTCGGCCTGGAGGACCCCGGGGCGCCGGGCCGGGCCGTCGGCACCGTCGAGGTGCGGGACGGGGCGCTGTGCGCGTCGGCGACCGGCCGCCGCTCCTGGGGCGACGGCCTGCACCACGTCCTGGACGCCCTGACCGGCAGGCCGACCGAGGGCACCAGCGCCTCCTGGGCCCTCGCGCCGACCTGCGCCGAGGCGGACGGCCTGGCCACGGCCCTGTTCCTCGTGCCGCCCGACGTCCTCGCGGCCGAGCTCGCGTTCGACTTCGCGCTCCTGCGCGGCGACCGCACCGCGCTGGTGTCGCGCACGTTCCCGGGCGAGCTGTTCACGGCCTGACGTCGCGGGCGACCGCGGACCGGGCCACGCGCGGCGTCAGGCCGGCGGGGTGCCGTCCTCGTCGCGCGCGCCGTCCGGACCGGCCGCGATGGCCTCGTGGTGCCGGATGACCTCCTCGACGATGAACGCCAGGAACTTCTCGGCGAACACCGGGTCCAGGTCGGCCTGCCGCGCCAGGTCCCGCAGCCGCGCGACCTGCTGCGCCTCGCGCCCGGGGTCGGACGCCGGCAGCCCCAGCCGGGCCTTGAGCACCCCGACCTGCTGCGTGGCCTTGAACCGCTCGGCGAGCAGGTGGATGAGAGCGGCGTCGATGTTGTCGATGCTCCCGCGCAGGCGTGCGAGCTCGGGCGGCGGCGTCGGGTCCGACGGGGGCGTGGTCACGCCCCCGATCGTAGGGCCGGTCAGGCGCTCTTCTCCCGGGGGGTCCGCTTCGCGGGCACCCGCGGCACGAGCGTCGGGTTCACGTTCTCCAGCACGACGTCCCCCGTGATGACCACGCGCTCGACGTCGTCGCGGCTCGGCACCTCGAACATCACCTGCTGGAGGACCTCC
>DAMBCY010000029.1:0-18369 GCA_032056255.1 Cellulomonas sp.
CGCTGGCCGACCACGGCTGGCGCGACGCCCTCGCCGCCGACCCGGCGCTGGCCGCCGGCCTGTCCACGCACGCCGGCGGGCTGTTCCACGCGGGCGTCGGCGCGGCGCACGGGCTCCCGGTGCGCACCGCCGAGGACGCTCTGATCGGGTGACCGCCCCACGACCTGCGGATATGCGCACGACCACGGCGCCGGCGGCTGGCACCCTGGGGGGATGGAGCCCTTCGAGCTGACCGACGGCGTCGTGGTGCTGAGCGCCCCCGGACCCCAGGACGTCGACCGCATCACCGCGCTCTGCCAGGACCCCGCGGTCCAGGAGTGGACGACGGTGCCGAGTCCGTACACCCGTGCCGACGGCGAGGGGTTCGTCCTCGGCATGGTGCGGGACGGCTGGGCGAGCGGCAGCAGCCTGAACTGGGCGGTGCGGGTCGACGACGTCCTGGTGGGCATGGTCGGGCTCGCGATGGAGGGCGCGGGATCGGCCGAGATCGGGTACTGGCTGGCCGCCGACCGGCGCGGCCGGGGCCTGATGTCCCGGGCGGCCGCGCTCGTGCTGGACACCGCGTTCGGGCGCCTGGCGCTGGACCGGGTGCTGTGGCGGGCGTACGTCGGCAACCTGCCGTCGCGCCGGGTCGCCGAGCGCGCGGGGTTCCGGGTGGAGGGCGAGATCCGGCTCGGCGCGCTCCAGCGCGGGGTGCGCCGCGACGAGTGGCTCGGCACGCTGCTGCGCGACGACCCGCGGCCCGCGCCGCACGCCTGACAAGATGGCCGGATGACCTCCGCTCTCGACGCCGACAACCCGTTCGCGACCCCGTCCGCCCTGCCCTACGGCCTGCCCGACTTCGCGCGCATCCGCGAGGAGCACTACCGGCCCGCCCTGCTCGCGGGCATGGCCGAGCAGCGCGCCGAGGTCGAGGCGATCTCCGCCTCGTCGGAGCCCCCGACCGTCGAGAACACGCTCGAGGCGCTGGAGCGCTCCGGCCGGCTGCTGCACCGTGCGGCCATCGCGTTCTTCAACCAGTCGTCCTCCGACTCCACCCCGGGTCTGGAGGAGCTGGAGGAGGAGGTCGCCCCGCTGCTCGCCGCGCAGGACGACGCGATCAACCTGGACCGGCGGCTGTTCGCCCGCGTCGAGGCCCTGCACGCCGCCGTCGAGGCGGGCGAGCTGGAGCTCGCGCCCGACACCGCGTGGCTGCTGCACCGGCACCGCACGGCGTTCCTGCGCGCGGGGGTGCGGCTGGACGACGCCGCGCAGTCCCGGCTGCGGGAGCTGAACGCCGAGATCACCCGGCTCGAGACGGTGTTCGGCCGCGAGCTGCTCGCCGAGACCAACGCCTCCGCCGTGCTCGTCACCGACCCCGCCGAGCTGGACGGGCTGCCCGAGGACGCGCGCGCCGCCGCCGCGGAGGCCGCTGCGCGCCGCGGCCACGAGGGTGCGTGGCTGATCGACCTGATCCTGCCGACCCAGCAGCCCGCCCTCGCGCGGCTGAGGCACCGCGGGCTGCGCGAGCGGCTGCACACCGCGTCCGTCACCCGCGGCGGCCGCGGCGGGGAGAACGACACCCGCGCCACCCTGCTCGCCCTGGTCCGGCTGCGGGCCGAGCGCGCCCGGCTGCTCGGCTACGCGCACCACGCGGCGTACATCGCCGAGGACGCCACCGCGAAGACCCCGGAGGCCGTCGCCGACATCCTCGGCCGGCTCGCCCCGGCGGCCGTCGCGAACGCCCGCGCCGAGGCAGCGGACCTGGAGGAGGCCCTGCGCCGCGACGTGCCGGGCGCCACGCTGGAGGCCTGGGACTGGGCGTACTACGCCGAGCAGGTCCGCAAGGAGCGCCGCTCGCTGGACGACGCGCTGCTGCGCCCGTACCTCGAGCTCGACCGGGTGCTGCGCCACGGCGTGTTCCACGCCGCGCACCTGCTGTACGGGATCACGTTCACCGAGCGCACGGACCTGGCCGGCTACCACCCCGACGTCCGTGTCTTCGAGGTGGCCGACGCCGACGGCACCGGCCTCGGGCTGTTCCTCGGCGACTTCTGGACCCGCGACTCCAAGCGCGGCGGCGCCTGGATGAACAACCTCGTCGACCAGTCGGCGCTGCTCGGCGAGCCCGCCGTGGTCGTCAACAACCTCAACATCCCGAAGCCCCCCGCCGGGCAGCCGACGCTGCTCACCTGGGACGAGGTCATCACGCTGTTCCACGAGTTCGGGCACGCGCTGCACGGGTTGTTCTCGGACGTGCGGTACCCGTCGCAGTCCGGCACGGAGGTGCCGCGGGACTTCGTGGAGTACCCCTCGCAGGTCAACGAGATGTGGGCGTGGGAGCCGCGGGTCCTGGCCTCGTACGCGGTGCACCACGAGACCGGTGAGCCGATGCCGGCCGAGTGGGTGCAGACGCTGATCGCGGCGCGGCAGGACGGCGAGGGCTTCGCGACCACGGAGTACCTGGCCGCCGCGCTGCTGGACCAGGCGTGGTACCGGCTGGCGCCGGAGGACGTGCCGGCAGGCGTGGACGAGGTCGGGCCGTTCGAGGCCGCCGCGCTGGCGGCCGCGGGCGTCGCGTTCGCCCCGGTGCCGCCGCGCTACCGCACGACCTACTTCAACCACGTGTTCGGCGGCGGGTACTCGGCCGGGTACTACTCGTACATCTGGTCCGAGGTGCTGGACGCGGACACGGTGACGTGGTTCGAGGAGAACGGCGGCCTGCGCCGGGAGAACGGCGACACCTTCCGGGCGAAGCTGCTGTCCCGCGGCGGCTCCGTCGACCCGATGCAGGCGTTCGCCGACCTCCGCGGCCGCGCCCCCGAGATCGCCCCGCTCCTGGCGCGCCGCGGCCTCACGGCCTCCTGACCCACCCCTCGCCGGAACCTCCGCCGAGATCGGTGTGTCGTCGTCGAGATCGGCCCTCAGAACCACCGATCTCGGCGAGACACACCGATCTCGACGTGTGGGAGGGCTGCGGCGGGGCGCGCGGTGCGGGCGGGGTGGGAGGGGCGTGGGCGGGGGCGTTGCCGTGAGCGGGGCGCCGGTACGGTGGAGCGCATGAGCTCCGCACCCGCCGCCCCGCCCGCCGACCCCCGCGACACCTCGGCGGCCGAGGGCGAGGTCGTCGACATCGCGCGGGACCTCATCCGGATCGACACCTCGAACTACGGCGACGGGTCCGGTCCGGGGGAGCGGGCGGCCGCCGAGCACGTCATGGCGCTGCTGCACGAGGTCGGCCTGGAGCCCGAGCTGTTCGAGTCCGCCCCGGGCCGCGCGAACGTGGTCGTCCGGCTCGAGGGCGTCGACCGCAGCCGCCCGGCGCTGGTCCTGCACGGGCACACCGACGTCGTCCCCGCGGAGGCGAAGGACTGGAAGGTCGACCCGTTCGCGGGCGAGGAGCTCGACGGCATGGTCTGGGGCCGCGGCGCCGTCGACATGAAGGGCATGGACGCGATGATCCTGGCGGTCGTCCGCCAGCTGGTCCGCGACGGCCGCAGGCCCGCACGGGACGTGGTCGTCGCGATGTTCGCGGACGAGGAGGCGGGCGGCCGGTTCGGCGCCCGGTACGCCGTGGACGAGCGCCCCGAGCTGTTCGCGGGCGCGACCGAGGCCGTGTCGGAGGTCGGCGGGTTCTCCGTCGACGTGCACGGCCGCCGCGCGTACCTGCTGCAGACCGCGGAGAAGGGCATCGCGTGGCTCCGCCTGGTCGCGGACGGCACCGCGGGCCACGGCTCGGCGGTGAACCCGGACAACGCGGTCACGGAGCTCGCCGGGGCGATCGCCCGGATCGGCGCCTACCGGTGGGACACCCGTCTGACCCCGACGGTGCTCGCGCTCCTGGAGGGCGTCGCCGACCTGACCGGCCTGCCGCTCGACGTGGACGACCCGCTGGCGATCGACCGGCTGATCGGCGCGCTCGGCCCGGCCCGGCGGTTCGTCGGCTCCTCGATCCGCACGCTGGCGAACCCGACCCAGCTGCACGCCGGCTACAAGACCAACGTGGTCCCCGGTCGTGCGACCGCGACGGTCGACGTCCGCCCGCTGCCCGGCGACCACGAGGACGTCCTCGCGACGGTCCGGGAGCTGGCCGGGCCGCACGTGCGCGTCGAGCCCGAGCACGTGGACATCGGCCTGGAGGTCCCGGCCACCGGGGCGCTGATCAACACGATGACCGACGTGCTGCGCGCGCAGGACCCCGAGGCGGTCGTGCTGCCGTACATGCTGTCGGCGGGCACGGACAACAAGTCGCTGGCGCGCCTCGGCATCCGCGGCTACGGGTTCGCCCCGCTGCGGCTGCCCGCGGACCTGGACTTCACCGCCCTGTTCCACGGCGTGGACGAGCGGGTGCCGGCGGACTCCCTGCGGTTCGGCGTGCGCGTGCTCGACGGGCTGCTGCGCGAGGCCTGAGCCGGGGCGCGCGTCAGTCCCCGAGGCTCCCGAGCGTCGAGCGGACCCGGATGATCCGGCGCCGCAGCCAGACCTTGCGTTCGCCGCCGGTGTAGAGCAGCGTCCGGGCCAGCTCCCAGCGGCCGTACTCGGCCTCGTCGGTGAGCAGGCGGCCGGCGTCGTTGCGGCTCGTCGTGCGGGGGATCGTCAGCACGCGGTACTCGTACTGGTGGGACGATCCGGGGTTCCTGCCTGCCATACCCACCGCCTTCCGGGATCGATGGTGCCATTGTGCCTGGTGCGGCGCTACGGTCATCGCATGGCTATCGACCCGCGCGCGGCACTGGACCGCCTCATCGCTGCTCTCGAGGCGCACTACACCGCTGTGTCGACCCGCGGGGGCGAGGACGACCCGGCGGTCGACGACGCGTACGACGTGCTCGCCGACGCGTTCGAGGTGTACGACGACGGACTCGCGACCGAGTACGGCGAGGCCACGCCGTTCTACCTCGTGGACGACGAGGACGACGACGAGGACGAGCCGGCGGACGAGGACGACTACGACCTCGACGAGCTGCCCGAGGAGACGTTCGCCGACGAGGACGAGGCCCCGCTGCGCTGAGGCCGCACCGACCCCGCGGCCCCCGGCGTCCCGGCCCCGCGGCCCCCGGCCCTCCGGCCTCCCGGCCCCCGCACCGAGCCGGGGGACGAGCCCCGTCAGCGGCGCTCGGGGTACCCCAGCGCGGGCGCGCTGACCTCGTCGAGCGCCCGCAGGATCTCGGCGGGCAGCTCCACGTCGTCGGCCGCGAGCGAGGCCCGCAGCTGGGCGGGGGTGCGCGCGCCCACGATCGCCGAGGCGACCTGCGCACGGACCCGCAGCCACGCGAGCGCGACCTCCAGCGGCGCGCGCCCGAGCCCGTCGGCCGCGATGACGACGGCCTCGACCACCGCCGCGGCCACCGAGCCCAGGTAGGGCTCGACGAAGCCGGCCAGGTGCGGGGAGGCGGCCCGGGAGTCCGCGGGCACCGTCCGGCGGTACTTGCCGGTCAGCACCCCGCGGCCGAGCGGCGACCAGGCGAGCACCCCGACGCCGAGGTCCGCCGCGGCGGGCAGCACCTCGCGCTCGACGCCGCGCTGCAGCAGCGAGTACTCGGCCTCGACCGCCGCCAGGCCGGGGTCGTCGCCGAGCAGCGTCGCGGCGCGCGCCACCTGCCAGCCGGCGTGGTTCGACAGCCCGACGTACCGGGCCCGCCCGGAGTCGACCGCCCGACGCAGTGCGCCGACGGTCTCGGCGAGGGGTGTGCGCGGGTCGGGGGTCTGCACGAGCCACAGGTCGACGTGGTCGGTGCCCAGGCGGCGCAGCGAGTCGTCCAGGGTGTCGAGCAGCGCCCCGCGGGACGCGTCGACCACGCCGCCGGCCGGGGTGCGCCGCACGCCCGCCTTGGTGCAGAGGACGACCTCGTCGCGGGGGACCACCCGGCCGAGCAGGGAGCCGAGCAGCTCCTCCGCGCCGCCGTCCGCGTAGGACGCCGAGGTGTCCACCAGGGTGCCGCCGGCGTCCGCGAAGTCGCGCAGCTGCTCGGCGGCGTCGTGCTCGTCGGTGTCCCTGCTCCAGGTCAACGTCCCGAGTCCGAGGTGGGAGACCCGCAGGCCGGTCCGTCCGAGCTGGCGCAGATGCATGCAGCGAGGGTATCGGGGCGGACGGGGCGGAGCGGCTATGGTGGCGCCTCGTGGCTGCACGCATCGAGACCGGGACCGTGGCATGAGCGTCTGGGAGGCGATCGTCCTCGGGCTCGTCCAGGGCCTGACGGAGTTCCTGCCCGTCTCGTCGTCCGCGCACCTGCGGATCGTCGGCGAGCTGATCGGCTCCGGCGACCCGGGCGCCGCGTTCACGGCGATCACCCAGATCGGCACCGAGACCGCGGTCCTGCTGTACTTCCGCCGCGACATCGCGCGGATCTGCACGCACTGGTGGCGGGCCGTGCGCGGCGACCTCGGCACGGACTGGCGGTCCCGCGCGGGCGCGCCGGCCGGCGGCGCACCGGACCACGACGCCCAGATGGCGTGGTTCATCGCGCTCGGGTCGGTGCCGATCGTCGTGCTCGGGCTGCTGTTCCAGGACGCGATCGAGCAGCCGTTCCGCAACCTGTGGCTGATCGTCCTGACGCTCGCGGGCTTCGCGCTGGTGCTGGACTGGGCCGACCGGCGCGGCCGGCGCTCGCGCCCGCTGACCGGGCTGACCCCGCGGCACGCGGTGTACTTCGGCCTCGCGCAGGCGATGGCGCTCATCCCGGGCGTCTCGCGGTCCGGCGGCACGATCACCGCGGGCCTGCTGATGGGCTACACCCGCGAGGCGGCCGCGCGGTACTCGTTCCTGCTCGCCATCCCGGCCGTGCTCGGCTCGGGGCTCTACCAGGCGGCGTCCAGCGTCGGGGACTTCGGCAGCGCCGGGACACCCGCGCTCGGGGTGACGATCGTCGCGACCCTGGTGGCGTTCGCCGTCGGGTACGTGGTGATCATCGGGTTCCTGAAGATCGTCTCGACGTACTCGTACCGGCCGTTCGTGGTCTACCGCATCGGCCTGGCCGTCGTCGTGGCGCTGCTGCTGCTCACCGGCGTGCTGACCCCGCTCGCCGGGGCCTGAGCGGCGGGTTCAGCCGCGGTCGGTGGCGCGCCGGCGCCGGCCCCGGGCCGCCCGGAGGTCCCGGATCTCGAGCCCGAGCGCGACCAGCATCGCCACCAGCGCGCCCAGCCAGAGCAGCGCCGCGCCCCCGGCCCCGGCGTCGGTCTGGGACAGGACCACGAGCGCGACGGCGACCAGCAGGAGCGAGACGACGGGTCGGCGCATGCGGGGCCCCTCTCCGGGTGGACGGCCGGCGTCCGGTCAGCGTAGCGGGGCCGTCAGAGCCAGCCCGCGCGCCGGAACTGCCGGTACAGCCCGGACGCCGCACCGCCCATGACGACGAGCGCGGCGGGGTACCCGACGAGCCAGTGCAGCTCCGGCATGTGGTCGAAGTTCATGCCGTAGACCCCCGCGATCAGCGTCGGCACCGCGATGATCGCCGCCCACGCGGAGATCTTGCGCATGTCCTCGTTCTGCCGCACCGACACCCGGGACAGGTGCACGCTCAGCATGTCGCCGAGCAGCGCGTCGTGGGAGTCGAGGTGCCGGTCCACCTTGGACAGGGCGGTGTCCAGGCGGCGCATCCAGCGCATGGTGCGGGTCTCGCGCCGGCTGTCCTCCTGCTCGGCGACGAGCTCGGGGAACGCGGCCAGCAGCGGGACCAGCGCGCGGCGGGCCTCCGCGATCTCACGCTTGAGGTCGTACACCACCTCCGCGGGGTCGTGCGCCTGCGGGGTGAAGACCACCTGCTCGACGTCGGCGACCGCCTCGCCGATCCCGGCCTCGACCTCGCCGGCGCGGTGCACCAGGGCCATCAGCGCGGCGGCGAGGACGTGCCCGGCGGCCTCCTGCGGCAGGTGCTCCGTGCCGCCGAGGCGGTCCAGCACGTCGTGCACCAGGGCGCCGGGGCCCTCCTCGGCCGTGACGGTGACGTCGTCGACGACGAGGGCCGCCCAGATCCCGGTGCGGACGTCCCGGGTGCGCGGGTCGTAGGCGAGCGTCGGGCTGACGAGGTACTGGCCGCCACCGGGCAGCCGGCGCAGCTGCGGGTGCCGTGCGTCACCCAGCCCGCCCTCGGCGACCGAGCGCCGGACCACGGACTCCGGGATGCCCGCGCGGCGCGCGGCGTCGGCCAGCTGGTCGACCGAGTCGACGTGCACCCAGGCCGCGGGGGGCTCCGGTGCGGCCAGCAGGTGCAGCAGCCCGCCGGGCTCCGTCGCCGTCCACCCGTCGCCGCCGTGCACCCACGCGCTCTCCATCCCCGGATTCTCCCGGTCGCACGGCCCGGCCCGGCGGCGACGCGCCGCCGGCGGGCCGCGGTCACCCGCGTGACGCGGACGCCGGACGCCCCGGGCCCGCCGGACGACTACGCTCGACGCCGTGCTCACCTGGCCCGCCCCGCAGATCCCGCAGCTCCCCGGCCAGGGGGGACCCGTGCGCGTGCGGGACACCTCGACGGGCGACCTCGTGGTCGCGGCGCCGGGGCCGGACGCCACGCTGTACGTCTGCGGCATCACCCCCTACGACGCGACGCACCTGGGGCACGCCGCCACGTACGTGGCGTTCGACCTGCTGGTGCGCGGCTGGCTGGACGAGGGCAAGCACGTCCGGTACGCCTCGAACGTCACCGACGTGGACGACCCGCTGCTCGAGCGCGCGGAGGCGACCGGCGTGGACTGGCGCGAGCTCGCCGCGGACCAGACCGCGCTCTACCTGGAGGACATGACGGCCCTCGGCGTCGTCCCGCCGGACGTCTACACGGGGGCGGTGGAGTCCGTGCCGGACGTCGTGGGGGCGGTCGCGGCGATGGTGGCCGACGGCACCGCGTACGTCGTCGGGGTGCCGGACCCCCGCGGCGAGGGTGCCGGCGACGTCTACGCCGCCGTCTCCGCGGACCCGGCGTTCGGCCAGGTGGCGCGGCTGGACCGGGACGAGATGCTCGCGCTGTTCGGCGAGCGCGGCGGCGACCCGGCGCGGCCCGGCAAGCGCGACGCGCTCGACCCGCTGCTCTGGCGCGCCGCGCGTCCGGGCGAGCCGTGCTGGGACGGCGGTGACCTCGGCCCCGGCCGGCCGGGGTGGCACATCGAGTGCGCCGTCATCGCCCGGGACGGGATCGGCCTGCCGTTCGACGTGCAGGGTGGCGGCTCGGACCTGCGGTTCCCGCACCACGAGATGAGCACGTCCCACGCCCGGCTGCTCGACGCCGGCCACGGCGCCCGCGTGCACGTGCACACCGGCATGGTCGGGCTGCACGGCGAGAAGATGAGCAAGTCGCTCGGCAACCTCGTGCTGGTCTCGCGGCTGCGCGCGGACGGCATCGACGCGATGGCGGTGCGGCTCGCGATCCTCGACCACCACTACGCGTCGGACTGGGAGTGGACCGACGCCGTGCTGGACGCCGCGCAGGTGCGGCTGGAGCGGTGGCGCGCCGCCGTGTCCGGCAACGGCGGACCGGCCGTCGAGGAGACCCTCGCCGAGATCCGGGCGGCCGTCGCGGAGGACCTGGACGCCCCGCGCGCGCTGCGGGCGGTCGACGCCTGGGCCGCCCGGGCCGAGGCGGGGGACGAGTCGCAGGTCGGCGCGCCCGGCGTGCTGGCGCGCGCGGTCAACACGCTGCTGGGCGTCCGGCTGTAGGCCGAGCCCGGCGACCGCCCGTCGGTCCGTGACGGATCAGTCCTGCGCGAGCTGCCACGCGCCGATCTCGACCGCGGCGCCCGCGAGGATGTCGAGGCCGGGGCCGTCGACCGGCAACGGCGTGCCTGCGGTGCCCTCGGTGCCGGGCTGCGGCACGACCCGGAGCTCGACGGTGACGTCCGGGTCGAGCGCCGTCGACATGCCGCGCCAGGTCAGGTCCGAGCGGGCGGCGGACCCGGGCTGGAGCACCACCCGCTGCGGCGCGGGCGTGCCGGTCGGCGTGCCGGTCTCCACGTCCGGGACGGGGGTGCCGGACGCGCGGACGAAGGTGATCCCCGGACGGCCTTCCAGCGCGCAGGGGGCGTCGGAGCCGTTCTGCGCGACCACCGTGAGGTAGCGCCGGCCGAGCGCCGCGTCGAACCCGGTGACCCGCAGCGCGAGGTCGGTCCCCGCGCACGGGGGCACGCCGTCCGCGGGTGCGGTGTCCCCGTCGCCGGTGCCGTCGCCCGGGACCGTCGGCTCCGGGCGGCCCACGACGACGCCCCGCTCCCGGAACGACGACGAGACGACGACGTGCACGACACCCGCGTCCTGCGGCCACGCCTTGCGGCCGAGGGCGTCCGCCAGCCCCTCGACCGTGTCGTCGCCCTGCACCTGCACCCGGATCCACGCCTCGCCGGTGCCCTCGTCGCCGACGAACTGCGACGTGACCCCGGGCCACGCGTCGATGCGGGCGACCAGCCCGGCCACGCGGGCGTCGAGCAGGCCGGGGCCGACGTAGCTGGTGACGCGCTGGTCGGCGGTGCCGAGCATCACGCTCCCCGCGCGCAGGGGCAGCACGGCCTCGGCGAGCGCGGGGAGGGACGTGACCGCGCTCGTGGTCACGCTGACCGAGTCGGGGAGCAGCTGGACCCCGGTCACGTCCGGGACGGACGCCAGGTCGGTGAGGGCCGCGAGCCGGTCGGGCACGTCCGCGTCGCCGCCGGCGACCTCGACCGCGAGGTCGGGCACCCCCGGGACGTCCAGCTGCCACACCTGCGCGGTGGTGCGTCCGTGGTCCGGCAGCAGCGCCGCGACGTCGGCGGCGGTCGAGGCGAGCTCCGCCGCCGACGCCGCGTCGGTGCGCACGGACAGCTCGGTCCACGCGTCGCGCGTGCCCGCGGCCGTCGGCCCGGGCGACCCCACCTCGGCGACGTGCGGGACGCTCGTCACCTCGGCGATCAGCGTGGTGAGCCCGTCGTCGTCGAGACCGGGGCGGTCGACCGCGGGGGTGCAGCCGGCGAGCAGCGCGACGGCGAGCAGCGCGACGGCGAGCGCGAGCGCGACCGCGCGGCGACGCGGAGCGGGAACGGCCGGGTCGACGGCACGGGAGCGGGGCACGTCCGGACGCTAGCGGCGTCGGCCCGGCGGACATCGGCGTTCCACGGCACCCGGCGCCACCTGCACAAGACCCGCACAGGTGCGCACGGACACGCGGGACGCGGACGCCCGGGTCGGACCGCGGCCAGGGCGACGACGTCCCCGTCCGGGTCGAGGACGTCCGGCACGACGTCGCCCCAGGGCCGCGGCTCGGTGCCGCCGAGCGTCGTCCCGCCCGCCGCGAGCGCGCGCGCCGTCGCGGTCCAGCCGTCAGCTCGCGGTGGAAGCGCGCGAGCGCGCCGAACCGGTCGGTCGCGAGGATGGTGAGGCGCAGTCGCACCCGCCGGGGCTCGCCGCCCGTGCCCTTGTCCCGGCGCCGCAGGTACCGCTCGAACTCCTGCGCGATCGCCTCGCCCGACGCCTCGGGCAGCTCGGCGGTGTCCTTCGCCTCCTCGAGCTGGTGGACGTACTCGGCGATCTCGGAGTCGTCGGCCGCGAGCTCGTCCACGCCGTCCTGCCACGCCGCGGCGTCCTCGGGGAGGTCGCCGAGCGGCACCGACTCGCCCGTGAGCGACTCGATGCGGTGCAGCAGCGCGAGCGTGGCCTTCGGCGACGGCGGGTGCGCCACGTAGTGCGGCACTGCGGCCCAGAGCGAGACGGTGCGCAGCCCGCGGGCGGCCGCCTCGTGCTGCAGCACGCCGACGATGCCCGTCGGGCCCTCGTAGGAGTTGGCCTCGACGTCGAGCACCTCGCGCACGTCGGCGTCCTCGCTGGTCGCGGTGACCGGGATCGGGCGGGTGTGCGGCACGTCCGCGAGCAGCGCGCCGAGCGTGACGACGGTCGTGACGTGCAGGCCCTGGGCGATGTCCAGCAGCTCGCCGCAGTACCGGCGCCAGCGCATCGACGGCTCGATGCCGTGCACGAGGACGACCTGGCGGCGGGACCGCGGGGTGGAGGCGACCGCGACCGCGGTGGTCGGCCAGGTGATCTCGCGGCGGCCGTCCGCCCCGACGCCGATCACCGGGCGGTTCACCTGGAAGTCGTGGTACTCCTCCGGGTCGAGCTCGTCGACCTGCTCCGCGCCCCACGCCTCGTGCAGGTGCTCGAGCGCCTGGCTCGCGGCGGACCCGGCGTCGTTCCAGCCCTCGAAGGCGGCGAGCAGGATGGTCTCCTGCTCCGGCAGGCCGGCGGGGCCGTGCGGCTGGTCGGTCATCGGCCCAGCGTAGGACGTCCCGCGGTGGCGTGTCGGACCGGACCGGGAGAATGGCCCGCGTGACGTTCCTCCTGCTCGCGGCGGACCCGGACCTGCCGGGCGGCGCCGTGCTGCGCGAGGCCCGGGACGCGGGCGCGGTGCTCGCGGACGACGTCGGACCGGCGGTGCGGGTCGCGGGGGAGGACCTGCCGGGCGTGGTCGCCGCCCGCGAGCCGGGCCGGCCGCGCTGGGTGTGGGACGACACCGAGCACTGGTACCCGGCCCTGCTGGCGGCGGGGGTGCGGGTCGAGCGCGCGCACGACCTGCGGCTGTGCCACACGATCCTGCGGCGCTCCACCCGGTGCGCCCGCACCGCGCTGGCCGGCGCGCCGGAGGGTCGGTGGGACCGGGGTGCGGTCGGTGCCGCGCCGGCCGAGCCGGAGGAGCCGAGCCTGTTCGACGAGCTGCCGGACGACGGCCCGGCCCACGAGGCCGCGGACGCGCCGGAGGTCCTGGCCGAGCTGCGGCGGCAGCTCGCGACCCTGGCGGAGGGCGAGGACGACGGGCGGCTGCGGCTGCTGCTCGCGGCCGAGTCCGCGGGCGCCCTGATCGCGGCCGAGATGCGGCACGACGGGCTGCCGTGGCGCGCCGACGTGCACGACGCGCTGCTCACCGAGCTCCTCGGCCCCCGCCCGGCCGCCGGCGCCCGGCCGGAACGGCTCGCGGCGCTGGCGGTGCGCGTCGCCGCGGCCCTGGACCGCCCGGGGCTGAACCCCGACTCCCAGCCGGAGCTGCTGCGGGCGCTGCGCGCGGCCGGCCTGGACGTGACGTCGACCCGCCGGTCCGAGATCCGTGCGCTGGACCACCCGGTGCGCGAGCCGCTGCTGGAGTACAAGAAGCTCGCCCGGCTGCTGTCCGCCAACGGCTGGGAGTGGATGGACCGGTGGGCGTCCGCGGGCCGGTTCCGTCCGGACTACGTGCCCGCGGGCGTGGTGACCGGCCGGTGGGCGAGCAGCGGCGGCGGCGCGCTGCAGCTGCCGGCGAGCATCCGGGCGGCCGTCCGGTCCGACCCGGGGTGGCTGCTGGTGGTCGCCGACGCCGCGCAGCTGGAGCCGCGGGTGCTCGCCGCGATGTCGGGGGACGGCGCGATGGCCGCCGCGGGCCGGCACGCCGACCTGTACGCGGGTGTCGTGCAGGCCGGGATCGTCGAGGACCGGCAGCAGGCGAAGTACGCGATGCTCGGCGCCATCTACGGCGCGACGACCGGGGCGAGCGCGGTGCTGATGCCGCAGCTCGCCCGCGCCTACCCCCGGGCGGTGGCGCTCGTCGAGGAGGCGGCCCGGGCCGGGGAGCGGGGCGAGCAGGTGACGACCTGGCTCGGGCGGTCGTCGCCCCGCCCGGGTGCCGCGTGGGTGGCGGCGCGGCAGGCGGCGTCCGGCGAGGGGGCGGCCCCCGAGGAGGCCCGCGACGCGCGGCGCCGGGCGCGGGACTGGGGGCGGTTCACCCGGAACTTCGTCGTCCAGGGCACCGCCGCGGAGTGGGCGCTGTGCTGGATGGCGCTGCTCCGGCTCCGACTGCGCGCGCTGCCCGGCCGTCCGCACCTGGTGTTCTTCCTGCACGACGAGGTGATGGTGCACGCGCCCGTCGAGGTCGCGGACTCGGTGGCCGACGCGGTGCGGGAGTCGGCGGTCGAGGCAGGCCGGCTGCTGTTCGGCCCGACCCCGGTGGAGTTCGCCCTCGACATCTCGGTGGTGGACACGTACGCCGACGCCGTGTGACGATCTGCTGGGTAGACAGGTCTACCCAGTCAGCGCCAGTAAGGAGCGACCCGTGCCCGCCACCGGACGACGGCGACCCGCGCGCGAGCGGCTGCTCGCCGCGGCCGCGACGCGGTTCTACGCCGACGGCATCGCGGCCACGGGCATCGACACGATCACCGCCGACGCGGGCGTGGCGAAGATGAGCCTCTACAACAACTTCGACTCCAAGGCCGACCTCGTCGCCGCGTACCTGGTCGCGCGGCACGCCGAGTGGCTCGACCTCTACCGGGCGCGGCTCGCGGCCGCCGGGGAGGACCCGCGCGCCGGGGTGCTGGCCGTGTTCGACGCGTACACCGACCACGCGCACGCCGGGTACGCCCGCGGGTTCCGGGGCTGCGGGCTGCTGAACGCCGCCGCCGAGCTCCCGGCCGGCGATCCGGGGCGCGCGGTCGTCCGCGGGCACAAGGAGGAGGTCGAGGCGATCGTCGCCGCGCACCTCGCCGCGCTGCTGCCGGAGGACCCGGATCGCGTCGCCGGGCTCGCCGAGCACCTGGCGTTCCTGCTGGAGGGTTCGATGGCCCGCGCCGGCCTCGAGGGGGACGACACGCGGCTGCGGCACGCCCGCGACCTGGCGGCGCGGCTGCTGGCCGCGCTGTGAGCGGCACCCCCGCGACGGGCGTGCCGCCCTCGGCCCGGGCCGGCACGCTCGCGGTGCTGGCCGCGTCGGTGCTCTGGGGCACGACCGGCACCGCCGCTACCGCGGCGCCCGAGGTGGGCGCGCTCGCGATCGGCGCCGCGGCGATGGGGATCGGCGGCCTGCTGCAGGCGCTCGTCGCCCGCCGGTCGCTGACGACCCACCGCGCGACGCTGCGCCACCGGTGGCGGCTGGTGCTGCTGGGCGGGCTCGCGGTCGCGGTCTACCCGCTGGCGTTCTACAGCTCGATGCGCCTGTCCGGCGTCGCGGTCGGCACCGTCGTGTCGCTCGGCTCGGCCCCGATCGCCTCGGCGCTCGTGGAACGCGTGGTCGACGCGCGCCGGCTGTCCCGGCGCTGGCTGGTCGCCGCCGCGGTCGGGCTCGCCGGCGTCGGGCTGCTCTGCGGCGCCCAGGCGCTCGCCGGCGGCGCGGGGGTGCACGGTGGTGCGGACACCTCGGCCGCGCGCGGGGTCGCGGGCGTCGGGCTGGGCCTCGTGGCCGGGCTGACCTACGCGCTCTACTCCTGGGCCGCGCACCGGCTCATGCGCGCGGGGGTGCCGACCCGGGCGGCGATGGGCGCGGTGTTCGGCACCGGCGGCGCGCTGCTGCTCCCGGTGCTGCTCGCCACCGGGGCGCCGCTGCTGGCGTCGTGGGGCAACGCCGCCGTCGGGCTCTACATGGCGGTCGTGCCGATGTTCGCCGGGTACGTGCTGTTCGGCTGGGGGCTCGCGCACGTCGCGGCCAGCACGGCCACCACCCTGACCCTGCTCGAGCCGGCGGTCGCCGCGGTGCTCGCCGTGCTGGTCGTGGGGGAGCGGCTGCCGGCCGCCGGCTGGGTCGGCGTGGGCCTGGTCGTCGCGTGCCTCGCGGTGCTGGTGGTCCCCGGGACCCGGCGGAGCCCGGCCGTCGTGGCCCCGCGCACGCCGGTCCGCCGCCGGCTCCTACCCTGGACGACATGACCCGCACCGACCAGGCCGCCGCGCCCGTGGCGCCGGTCGTGCTCGCCGCGGCGACCTGGCGGGTCAGGGCCGCGGCGCACGCCGAGCGCGCCGACGCCCTCACCGCCGGGCACCGCGACCGGCGGTCACGCGGCGAGCGGCACCCGGTCGAGGACTTCCTGTTCGAGTACTACCCGGCCCGCCCGTCGCACCTGCGGCGCTGGCACCCGGGCGCGGGCGTGGCGCTGGCCCCGGACGGCGACCCCGTGCCGCAGACGGCGTGGCGGTGGTACCGCACCGACCCGTCCGGGACCGTGGTGCTCGACCGCGACGCGTTCCTCGCCGACCGCGGCGACACCGTGCGGTACGTCCGCGACCTGCTCGCCGCCACCGCCGCGCGGCCCGCCGCCACCGGCTGCTTCGGCCTGCACGAGTGGGCGATGGTCTACCGCGAGCCCGAGGGCGAGCACCGGCACCCCCTGCCGCTGCGCCTGGGGCCGCGGGCACGGACGCCGTCGTCGAGGCGCATCGCATCCGGTGCACGCACATCGACGCGTTCCGGTTCTTCACCCCCGAGGCCGTGCCGCGCAACGTCCACCGGCCCACCCGGGAGACGCAGGTCGCCATGGAGCAGCCGGGGTGCCTGCACGCGAACATGGACTGCTACAAGTGGGCGCTCAAGCTCGGCCCGCTGGTGCCCGGTGAGCTGCTGCTGAACTGCCTCGACCTGGCGCGGGAGATCCGCCGGACCGACATGCAGGCGTCGCCGTACGACGTGACCGGCGTCGGCCTGGAGCCGGTGGCGATCGAGACCCCGGAGGGCAAGGCGGAGTACGTCCGGCGGCAGCGGGCGTTCGCGGCGCGGGCGAACGCGCTGCGGGGGCGGTTGCTCGCGGTGTGCCGGGAGGCCGAGGGGACCGTGGCCCGGGACTGACCCACCGCACGGAGCAGCGCGCCGACGCCCTGCTCGCGGCCGCGGGGTCCCTCCGGGGCCGGCTGCTCGACTCGCGGCCCCGCCGCCGGAGCCGCGTCACGCCCCCGGCGACTCCAGCAGCGCGTCGATCGCGTCGGGCGCGAGCACGTGGTCCACCGCCATCGCCGAGGCCCCGAGGATGCCGACCTGCGACCGGGCCTGCGACGTGACGATGCGCAGGTGCTGGGTCGCCAGCGGCAGGGAGCGCTGGTAGACGACCTCGCGGATGCCGGCGATGAGGTGCTCCCCGGCCTCGGCCACGACGCCGCCGATGACGACGAGCGAGGGGTTCAGCAGGCTGACGCACGCCGCGAGCACCGCGCCGATCTCCCGGCCGGCCTGCCGGACGGCGCGGCCGGCGGCGAGGTCGCCGGACCGCACGAGCGCGACCACGTCCAGGCCGTTGCGGGCGGGGAGGCCCTGCGCGGCGAGGGACTCGGCGAGGGCGCGGCCGCTGGCGACGGCCTCCAGGCAGCCGACGTTGCCGCACCGGCACGGCACGTCGGCGGCCCCGGGGACGGCGATGTGCCCGATGTCCCCGGCGGCCCCCTGGGCGCCGCGCCGCAGCCGGCCGTCGGAGATGATGCCGGAGCCGATGCCGGTGGCGACCTTGACGAACAGCATGTCGTCGACGTCGGGCCAGGCGGTGCGGTGCTCGCCGAGCGCCATGAGGTTCACGTCGTTGTCGACCAGGACCTCGGCGCCGAGCCGGGCGGACAGGATGCCGCGCACGTCGACGTCGTCCCACGCGGGCATGATCGGCGGGTTGATGGGACGCCCGGTGGAGTGCTCGACCGGACCGGGCAGCCCGACCCCGACGCCCGCCAGGTCCCCGGGGCCGCGGCCGGCGGTGGTGAGCAGCGCGAGCCCGTGCTCGACGACCCAGTCGAGGACGACCTCGGGTCCGGCGGAGATGGGCAGTGGCTCCTCGGTCTCCGCGAGCACGGTCGAGGCGAGGTCGGTGACGGCGAGCCGGGCGTGCGTGGCGCCGAGGTCGACCGCGAGCACGACGCGCGCGCGGGGCCGGAAGGCGAACGTCGTCGGGGGGCGACCGCCGGTCGAGGACGCCTCCCCGGCGGGGGCGATCAGCCCGGCGCCCAGCAGCAGGTCGACGCGTGCGGTGATGGTGGAACGGGCCTGGCCGGTGACCGCGGCGAGGTCGGCCCGCGTGCGGGGTGCGCCGTCGCGGAGCAGCTGGAACAGCTCGCCGGCGCCCGTGTGCCGCTGAGGAAGCCTCACCACGTCCTGCATGGCGCTTAGTGAACCACGAAGTCGGGGTACTTGTGTCGGTCACGGTTCGGTAACTCCGACAGATGACATGACACTTATGATTGACGTCCGACAGAAGTCGGCCTAGGTTCGGCGCATGGTCAACGAGGACCCGCCGCGGCAGCCGCTGCTGCAGATGCGCGGCATCGTCAAGCAGTTCCCGGGCGCCCGCGCCCTGGACGGCGTCGACCTCGACGTGCTGCCCGGGGAGGTGCACTGCCTGCTCGGCCAGAACGGCGCGGGCAAGTCCACGCTCATCAAGGTCCTGGCCGGGGCGCACCAGCCGACCGAGGGCACCGTGCTCGTCGACGGCGAGCCCGTCACCATCCCGCACCCGGTCGCCGCCCTGCGGCTCGGCATCGCGACGATGTACCAGGAGCTCGACGTCGTCGCCGGGCTCACCGTCGCCGAGAACGTCTACCTCGGCCACGAGCTCGCCACCGCGGGCGTGTCCCGGCGCCGGGAGGCGCGCCGTCGCACCCGCGAGGTCCTGGCCCGGCTCGGCCACGCCGAGCTGTCCCCGAACGCCGAGGTCGGCGGCCTGCCCGCCGCCGCGCAG
>DAMBCY010000030.1:0-18309 GCA_032056255.1 Cellulomonas sp.
CCCCGAGAAGGGGCCGGTGTCGAACGACATCCAGTCCTGGGCGACGCTGTCCGAGGTCGAGAAGACGATGACCACCCGTGTCTTCACCGGTCTCACGCTGCTCGACACCATCCAGGGCACCGTCGGCGCCGTCAGCCTCATCCCGGACGCGCTGACCCCGCACGAGGAGGCGGTGTACACCAACATCGCGTTCATGGAGTCGGTGCACGCCAAGAGCTACTCGTCGATCTTCTCGACGCTGATCTCGACGCCGGAGATCGACGAGGCGTTCCGCTGGTCGGAGGAGAACCCGAACCTGCAGCGCAAGGCCGAGATCGTCCTGAACTACTACCGGGGCGACGAGCCGCTGAAGCGCAAGGTCGCCTCGACGATGCTCGAGTCGTTCCTGTTCTACTCGGGTTTCTACGCGCCCATGTACTGGTCCTCGCGGGCGAAGCTCACGAACACGGCCGACCTGATCCGGCTCATCATCCGCGACGAGGCCGTGCACGGGTACTACATCGGCTACAAGTTCCAGAAGGGCCTGGAGAAGCTCACCGAGGCGGAGCGCTCCGACCTCAAGGACTACACGTTCGAGCTGCTCTTCGAGCTGTACGACAACGAGGTGGAGTACACCCAGGACCTGTACGACCCCCTGGGCCTCACCGAGGACGTCAAGAAGTTCCTGCGGTACAACGCCAACAAGGCCCTGATGAACCTGGGCTACGAGGCGCTGTTCCCGCGGGACGAGACCGACGTCAACCCGTCCATCCTGGCGGCCCTGTCGCCGAACGCCGACGAGAACCACGACTTCTTCTCCGGGTCGGGCTCGTCGTACGTCATCGGCAAGGCCGTGAACACCGAGGACGAGGACTGGGACTTCTGATCCGGGCCTGATCCGGGCGACCCCGCACCTGTCGTTTGACAGCGAACATTGGAGTTGTGCCAACGATCGTTGGAACTCCAGTGTTCGCTGTCACCGGCGGACCTCACCCCCGCCCGCTGACCGCCTGCCGGTGGGGCCGCCCGACCGGTCTGGCGTGATCGAGTCACGGCGGTGCAACCGGGGGCGCTCTCCCGACGCCTGCCTACGGCAGCGCCTCGACCCAGTCGTTCATGTCCACGTGAACGACCGAACCCGTTCGGTACCGGCCCAGGTCGAAACTGGAGCCCGACTTGAGCAGGCCCTGGTTGTGGTCGTTGAGGTTCTGGGCGAACGTCTCGCCGACCCAGATCGGGTCCGCCCACGCTCGTCCGGCCTTGTGTGCCAGGTGCGCAGCGCGGTTGACGACGTCGCCCATGTAGATGACGTCGTTGATCCCGCTGCCGGCGAACCCCGCCTTGATCATCAGCGCGCGCCCGTAGTCGAGCCCGATGCCGAGCTTCAGCGTGGTGTCGTACCCGTGCTTCTTCAGCTTGTGATTCAGGAGATGCTTGAGTGTGTTCGCCGTGTAAGCGAGGCTGAACACACCGTCGATGTCCCTCATATTCGGGGTGTTGTAAACGGCCCAGACGCAGTCGCCGACGATGTTGACCTCGCGGACGTGCACGTCGCTGTTGAGGACCGCCACCATCTCCGAGATGAACGACCGGTAGAGCTTCGCGAGTGCCGGCCTCTTGTAGTGGCTCGTGAGACCTGACGAGTCACGGACGTCGACGAAGAGCGCGGAGCAGTACGCGTAGTACCCGTTGGTGTACGTCAGCTCGTCGCGGTCGGGAAGGCTGTCGACCTCCTCGAACTGGCCTGCCGGCTGATCGAGGATGTCGTCGATCCGGCGTGCGCTGGCCACGTAGTCGTACGGGCGGTAGTTGCCGTCCATTACTCGCTCCCGGTATCCCCAGCGCCGGCGCTGCTGCCCTGCATCCGGCTCGACCACCCACGACCGTGCGAGAAACGTCGAACCGCCTCACCCCGTGAGGCTAGCGGCCTCATGGACTCATCAGGACCCGGTTTCCAACCGAACCCCCCGCAGCGACGTTCGCGGCCGGTCCGCCGGCACGGACGATCGCTTCCGTGTCGGTGGGTGCTCGTATCTTCCAACCAAGGAGGCAACTGTGGAGCTGAACGAACTGCTCGGAGATCTGTCCAGCGAGGTCGATGATGTGCTCAAGACCGTCCCCGCCGTGCCCGAGCTCGACGATCCGACGCTCGACGACATCCCCGGCCAGGGTTCCGGCAAGTGGCTGAAGATCCCCAACGTCGTTGCGGTCGTGTTCGACCTGAAGGGCTCTACGCACCTCGGGACGGGCAGGCGTGACACGTCCACCGCGCGGATCTACAAGTCCGCGGTCGAGTCCGCGGTGGCTGTCTTGAACGAGTTCGAGGCGCAGTTCATCGACATCCAAGGTGACGGCGGCTTTGGCGTGTTCTGGGGTGACCTCGCCTTCGAGCGTGCCCTGTGCGCCGCCGTCACGATCCGCACGTTCAGCGGCACGCTCGTCGAGAAGTTCGAGGCCAAGTGGGACGACGGGAAGTTCCCCAAGACCGGGTTCAAGGTCGGCATCGCGTCCGGTCGGGTGTTGGTGAAGCAGCTCGGCACCCCGCGGAACGTCGACGAGCAGGAAGCGGTCTGGGCGGGCAAGCCGGTGAACTACGCCGCGAAGGCCGCCCAGGAGGCTGACGCCCACCAGGTCGTCGTGGCCGGCTCCGTCTGGGACCACTTCGAGAAGAACGACTACGTGGCGTTCAGCTGCGACTGCCACGGAGGAGCGAGCGCGACTCTCTGGGACGACTTCACGATCGAGCGGCTGCAGGACGAGAAGGAGAAGTACGGCCGGCTGCTCAAGGCGGGCTGGTGCGAGAACTGCGGCACCGAGTACTGCCAGGCCATCCGGACGGGCCTGCGGAAGCGGGACGACATCGAGGACCGCGCCCGTCTCGACCTGACCAAGACGCAGATGGCCTCAGCTCTGGCTGCGAAGGCTCAGCAGGACCGCCGTCGCCGGACGGCGCTCCTCCAGCTGCGCCGGGGATGACGCCGGCGTCAGCACCAGAGAACGAGCGCCGCGGCACCGCCGATGGCAGCCAGGCCGGCAAAGGTCACGTACATGGACACCTTCGCCAGGACGTGCTTGAGCCAGGCGATCTTGCTCATGCGCACGAGCTGATGGGACAGCGTCGGCAGCAGCACGCTGCCGTCGCGGAACGCGGCCTCCAGAGCGGCGGGGTCCCAGTGACGCAGGTGCCCGAAGTACACGACCCCGGTCCTCCACTCGCGGGCACGTCGCCGGGTGGCCCACATGCGGAGCTTCGGGACGACAACGATCGCAGAGAGCGCCGCGCCAGCGAGGAGCAGGCCCACGCCGCCGTTACGCAGCCACTGCTCCAGGGGCGTCTCCACCCGCGAGAGCACCCACTTCTCGTCGCTCAGGGTGAGCACGACGACGATCGCTGCCGACTGGACGGCGAACAGGAAGGACGCCTTGGCGTCGACGGCACTGGTGGCGCCTGCGACCTTGTCGTGGACTCGCCACGCGGCATCGAGCGCACGGGTGTCGTCGTGTCCGGCCTCGGCGGTCTGCGGGGCCCGGTGACGGCGCCCGAACCAGCCCATGGGCAGGTGACCTCCTCCGTCTCGTCGAGTGCCGTGTGTTCGCGCTCGGCCGCGGCGACACCTTAGCGATCGCGAGCGGTCTTGGAGGATGCTGCGCGGCCGTCGGTGTCCGCGGTCTCGAAGTGCGGGAAGAACGACCGTGGCGATACACCGAGGGCCGTCGCGATCCGCCAGACGACCACGATGGTCGGGTTGCGCTCGCCGGTCTCGATCTCGGTGAGGTAGGTGCGCCGGATGTTGGCTGCGTGGCTCAGCTGCTCCTGGGTGAGCCCGGCCTTGATCCTGATCAGCCTGACTGCCGCCCCGAACGTCAGCAGCTGCGTGGCAGCAGGTTCTTCGCGGGGCACCCGCTCGACGCTAGGGAGCCGTTCGAGACGGGTCGAGCCACTATGAGTGACACTTCGTTCGGCCCTCACTGTCTAGACGTTATTGCGTTTTGACCAGCGCAGCAACCGACGGGAGCCGATCGAGATGCTTGACTGACACGCCGTGTGTGTCCACTATGAGTGACATCGCGTGTGGCGTCCGACGGTCGAAGAGGTCCCGTCTGCAGGGCTGACGGCGGCGTCGCGTGACCGGGCGAGGGGAGCGGGTCGTGAGTGCGAAGAGCGATCGGGTGCGTGAGATGTCGGGCGTCCACGACAGGTACGCGCGGGTGCGCTGGTGGGGGTCGTCCATCGCGCTCGCCATCACGGGCCTCGTCGGCGGCCTGCTGTCTTTCGTGGACGGAGAGTCGCTCGCCCTGGTCCTCGCCCTGTTCGTCATCGCGATCGTCGCGGGCACCGGCAGGTTGCGGGCGAGGGACGAGTTCCGCCGAGGCTGGCGCTTCGGCTACGAGAGCGCCGTGCGGGTGCTGATCGACGCCAAGGTCGGGCGGACGTCCGACGTCGAGGCGCGTGCCGCCGTCGACGGGGACCCGACACCGGAGCCGTGGGAGCGGCACGTGCCGCCCAGCATCCCGCCGAGGTCGCGATGAACGCCCCGACGGTCGACGAGCTCGTACTTGCCGACGCCCACGGTGTGTGGGCGATCTGCTCGTCGAGCCCGACCGTGTACTACGTCGACGCGGACTCGTCCCTGCTGCTGCGCCGGCTCGGGCCTGGGTCAGCGGCCGGTCTCGCTGACGACCGGTGGGTGCCGCTCATTCGGGTCGAGGCGCTGTTCGGGCGTGACGAGGGCGTCATCCGCGTAGGGGACCGACACAAGTACACGTACGACTACGACCCGGCCGGCGCCGACTACGGGTGGTGGCTCCAGCGGTTGGTCACGTCGATCGACTACATCGACGCCGAGGAGCTCGGCGGGCTTCCGGCCTCCCCTCAGGACGACCGGCTATGACCGGCGTGCAGCGCCCGTGGTTGTGGTCGCTGCCGGCTCGGGTGGAGCTCGCTGAAGGCGCGGTGATCAAGTTCGAGGAGCGCCAGCGGCCGGGCATCGAGTTGAGCCAGTCGCAGATCGACAAGGTCTTCGAGGTCGGGCTGATGCAGCCGCCCCGGACATCCGACCGCGCACCCGATTCGGGCGCTGGTGTCACGTTGGACGGCGACGCGAAGTTCCTCGTCGGTGAGGTCGACCTCGGCCCAGAGGTCGGCCTGGAGGTCCTGGTGCGGGGCCTCGAGGTCGCTATCGACGCCTCGTACCGGGAGCACAGCGAACGGCACCCTCTGGCGGAAGCCGATGACGACGACGGCGGGGATACGGGTCCTGGCGATGGTGCGTTCGATGAGCCGGACCTGCTGGGTAGCGTCCGCGAGGTCATCATCCCGGTCGACGAGGCCGGCGCGCGGTTGGACGACTTGCTTGATGAGGTCCAGCAGGGCGCCCGGATCGTGTTCGTCCGGGGTGGGAAGCGGGTTGCGGTCATGACGTCGTGGCCCGCGTACGTGGGTCTGCGCGAGAAGTCCGCCGGCTTGGCGGCGGCATATTGGGCCGCATGGCGGACCGGGACGTTTGACGCCACCGGGTACGCGACCGACATGACCCGGATCTTCCGCCGCCACCCCGGGACGCCGACCCCGCCCTCGGGCGACGACCGTCGCACGCCGGAGGGTGGTGACGGGCGATGAGCGCGTTCGGCGACGGGCGCCGCAGGTTCTCCTGGGAGCAGACCGAGCACGTCTTGCCAGTGGCCGGCGTGATCCCGAAGTACAAGAAGATCCGGGGCGACGTGAACGCCGGCCTCCCGGTGGTCCTGACGGACGGCGGGACGCGCATCGCCGTCATCGTCGGGTGGGACCTGTGGACGCTGCAGCACGAGCGGTACCTGTACGCAGCCGCGATGAGCTGGGCGTTCTGGCGCAACGGCAGGTTCGACGCCGCCGGGTTCGGCTGGGAGGTCCTGGCGTACCTGCGGCCTCCGATGCAGGAGCGTCTTCACCCGACCGTGCAGATCGGCGAAGACGGCGGTCCTGATGAGCAACCCCGTTGACCCCATGCAGACCCCCGGTCGGTGGCTCGTGACGACTGCGTCCGGAGCGATGCACCTGATCGAGTCCACCGGAGTCGGCGGGACCGTCACTGCGACCCGGGTCACCGCCGGGCCCACCGGCGACGACCCCAGGTACCCACTAGGGACGCTGCGTCGCGATGACCAACCCCTCACGGTGACGGGCATCCGGCACCTCATCGGGACGAACATGTCGCAGGGCATCGTCGTCGGCCAGGACATGTGGCTGCAGCTCGAACCTCTCGACCCAGCCGCAGACCTGACGTTGCGTCGCACGACACCGGTCATCGAGATCGAGGAGCTCGCGCGGGTGGACCGCGAGGTGTGACGACGACGCCATCCGCAGTCGAGGCCGTGCACCGTCCCGGGAGCGGTCGCACCTGAGCGAGCTTGCCGTGCCCGCCCTTCGGGTGAACGAGCCCGGAAGTTGACTCCAGCAGCCAGTACGTTCGCGACCGTGCTGCTGGTCGATGGATGGATCCTCATAGCTGAAGGTGCGGTGCTGGGCGCGGGCGGCGCGCTGGTGTTGACTCTTGCTCGCCCGACTCCCCGTCGGCCAGTTCTCGTCACAACCGGGGCGATCGTTGGGGCGTTGGTCGTCATCTGTTGGGGTGAGGTCGTCGGTGTCGGCCCGTTGTGGAGTGCCGAACGAGGGACCCAGCCGCCTCCCTGGTTGACCGGCTCGGCCTGGTGGCCCGTCATCGGCGCAATCGTCGCGGGCGGAGTCGTGGCGTTCGTTGCACCAGGACATGCGAGCGCGGAACGGGTAAGTCGTCAGGAGGCGAGCCGCGCTGTCATCACGATCGCGATCGTGTGCGGCACCGCGTATCTCGGATCTGCGGCGTTGGGCTCAGCAACCGCGGTCGTCACGACGTCGCCTGAACCTCCGCACCTCGAGATCTGGTCGACAGTCGGAGCCGAAGCGGTCGATCTCCAGGTTGTGGTGGGCGAATCCGGTGACTGGGACGCCGACCCCGCGTTCCCCACGGGGCCGGTCGAGGTCGAGATCACGGTGCACGGGACTCCCGGCCAGCTCGCGTACGTCATCCTGGTTGGTGATCAGTACCTCGAGACGTCCGAGTGGGTCGCCGACACCCCCCAGTTTTCCGAGGTCGACCCCCGAGACTTCCTGCACGCGACGCGCAACGGCAACCGGTGCGTCGAAGGTGTCATCACCGGCACCGGCTGGTTCACGTCAGCGCGTGCGCTGAAGGTGGGTGTGCGGATCAGCGAAGACGGCTCCGGGCGCGCGCACGTGAAGTACACGGACGAGCGTCGGTGGTGGCAAGCGTCCGGAGGTCGATCGCAGGTGAGCCTCCCAGTGGTCTCCTTCGCGGATCAGCGCTCCTGCGTGATCTCACCGGAAGCAGGAGCCGACGCCTGGTTCGTGCCGCCACGCTGGTCCCTGGTCGAGCTGGCGGGTCAGCCGAACCTCGGCGCCGGCGACCTCGTGGTGGTTTACCGAGTGGACGATGGCCAGAGTGAGCTGTTCAAGGAGAAGAGCGCCGCGCGGTGGACCCTGCGCAGTGGTTCAGGGGGAAAGGGTGACTTGCTGGCACCCACGTACCGACTCGAGACGGTCAACACCAGATCCCACGCGACGACACACGCCTTCGTCGCGGCGTTGATGTACGGGGTCGCGCTGACCGGACTGTTCGAGCTGGTGCGCGCAGGCCCCGGCTGGCGAGTGCGCACACATGCGCCTGCGAGCGCGAGCGCGCACTCCCCGGTCGCGAGCGAGGCCCCGAGCGCCGGTGCCCGCTCGGTCTCCGAGGTGGTATCGGCGCGGGCGGGGGCACGTCGACACGTCACTGGCGCCCTGATGCTGCTGGCTCTGGCCGCGCTCGCAAAGAGTCGACGATCTCGGTAGGCCATCCGTCGACGACCGCTGGCGGCGGTCGATGCAGTGGGCACAGGGAAGGCACCGCTCTCCACGGTCGGCAGACGGCTTGAGTTTGTTCGCCGCCACGCGCCTCGACAGCAGGCAGCGTGCTGTCGGCATCGACTCCGTCGTGGTTGTCGGATGGGCGACACCGGTATGGATCGAGTCGACGACGCGGCGCCAACGACCACGGGGTCTTGGTGACAGTCCTCGCCGCCACCGGCCCGGACGCCGCCGGGCACGAGTAGACGACTCAGCGAATGGTCCCGGTGTATAGGGGTGCCCTGACGAGTGCCGAGGTGACCTCGGACCTGTCCATCGGCTGAGGGACGTCGACCTCTTCCAGGCATGCACAGCCGGGACTAGGTCGTTGGCTCGGTAACGGGACCCATACTGGCGAGGTGGCCGACGTGCCGGAGATGATCAGCGCCCAGTTCGCCCGCCGCTGGTGGAAAGAGCTGATGGCGAACGCGGTGGCGCTCGTGGAGGACGCAGCCGTGCTCGCGGAGAACTCGAGCGCGGGGCGTGCCCAGGCGCTCGTCGTCCTGGCCATGGAAGAGCTCGCGAAGGCTCGCTGGCTGTACGACGAGGCGAGCTGGGAGTGGAGTCGTCCTCTCGGCCTGTACGGGCAAGCGCCGCAACCTGCTGACGACGTGTATGTACCGGAAGGGCTGCGCAGCACACGCCGCCCGCACGCCGAGAAGCTGAAGGTCGCCGAGCAGTTCGCCTCCGGTCTTGCAGGGTTCTGGGACGCGGCACGCCGTCGCGAGTACTACCTTCTCGCGGATCTCGACGCGTTCGAAGCGACAGCGCGTCAGCGGAACCTGGACAAGCAAGCCGGCTTCTACGTCGATCGGGCCGGGTCCACGATCACCTCGCCGCTCGGCGTCCCCGACGACGGGATCGTCGACGCGATCCGCCAGGCGGCTCAGGTGCTGGAGATGCAGCTCATCGAAGACCACACCCGGCAGCAGGACGCACCGGACTCCACGCTGATCGACTCGGTGCAGGACCTGCACTGGGCGATTCTGCCGCTCGCGCACCCGGACGAGTTCGCGGCCTTCGTCGAGCGCACGGCGACCGAGGAAGCAGCACCGGAGACCGAATGACCTCACACTGAGACGCCCGGTACTTCCGGCTTACCTCGAGGGCCTCAGCGTGATCGTGCAGTCGACACCGGTCAGACGACCCAAGACTGCGTCGCACGGTGCGGGCGGCTTCCACCCGCCGCAATCGTCTTGCATGCCGGGACAGCCTGCGATGACGCCGTGGCGCAAGCGGCCTGGCGGGCGCCGCTCGCCCAGGTAGCACGTGCACCTCCGCCGGGACGAGGTGGCGTAACTGCCCGGTTACCTCCGAGGACCGCCACCGTTACCGACCGTTCCATAACTTTCTCGCCATCCCCGGCGTCGGCACTCAGGCCGGCGGGGCGGACCGAGGAGGTGGACAGGTGCAGCAGATCACGGTCGCCGCAGTGGCGATGCGCGCGGTGCACGACAAGGCGGCGAACCTCGCGGCAATGCTCGCGACGATCGAGCAGTGCGCCACTCAGGGAGCGGACCTCGTCGTCTTCCCCGAGCAGTGCCTGCAGGGATACCTGCCGAGCCTGACGAACTACGACCTCACCCACGTGAGCTACCAGGTCGAGAACGCGGAGACCGTCGCCGCCGGCCCGAGCGTCCAGGCGATCGCAGAAGCCGCCGCCCGGCACGAGGTGCACGTCGTGTTCGGCATGACCGAGCGCGACGAGGACCGAGCCGAGGTGCTCTACAACACGGCGGTGCTCGTCGGGCCCGACGGTGTCGTGGGGTCGTACCGAAAGGTGCACCAGCCGGGCGACGAGAAGCACATCTACCACCCGGGCGCCCGCTTCACCGTCTTCGAGACCCCGATCGGCCGGATCGGGATGCTCATCTGCTACGACCTGTGCTTCCCCGAGTCGACGCGCAGCCTGGCGCTGGCCGGCGCGGACCTGCTCGTCCTGTCGACGGCCTGGGGCATGGACGACCCGACCGGGGCGGTCGAGCAGGACCGGATGGTCGGCAACTTCGACCTCTTCACCCGGGCCCGGGCCCTGGAGAACCAGACCTGGTTCGTGGGCGCGAACCTGGTCGGCCGGCTCGGCGCCTTCACCTACCCGGGCGGCAGCCGCGTCGTCGGGCCGGACGGCGTCGTCCGTGCCGACACCGGGATGTCCGAGGGCGTCGCGCTGGTGACGGTCGACCGCGCCGAGACCGTGCACGCCCGCACGGTCGGCTACCTCGGCTACTCGTTCCTCAAGGACCGCCGCGAGCTGGCGCCGGCCGAGGTCCGGCGCCCGGAAGGAGGGCAGGCGGCATGACGCACGCGATCGAGGCCCGCGGCATCGGCAAGCACTACGACGTCCCCGGCGGCGAGATCGAGGTCCTGCGGGGCATCGACTTCCACGCCGACCCCGGAGAGCTCGTGTCCTTCGTCGGGCCGTCGGGCTGCGGCAAGAGCACCCTGTTCAACATCATGACCGGGCTGCTGCAGCCCACGTACGGCGAGGTCTGGGTCAAGGGCAGGCAGACCACCGGCACCGCGACCCCGGAGATCGGGTACGTCCTGCAGAAGGACCTGCTGCTGCCGTGGCGGAACACCATGCAGAACGTTGTCCTCGGGCTCGAGGTCCGCAAGGTCCCCAGGCGGGAGGCTCGCGAGCGCGCCGCCGAGCTGTTCGAGGTCTACAACCTGGCCGGCTACGAGGACCGGCTGCCGTCGCAGATCTCCGGTGGCATGCGCCAGCGGGCCGCGCTGATGCGCACGATGGTCATGGACCCCGAGGTCGTCCTGATGGACGAGGCGTACAAGGCGCTCGACTACCCGCTGAAGATCGAGCTCGAGAGCGAGCTGCTCGCGACCGTGCGCCGGTCGGGCAAGGCGGTCGTGTTCGTCACGCACGACATCGAGGAGGCGGTCACGCTCTCCGACCGGGTCTACGTCCTCAAGGCGCACCCCGGGCAGGTCGTCGAGGAGATCCGCGTCGACCTGGGCACCGACAGCCTGCGCATCGAGGAGCGCCGCCTGGCGCCCCGGTTCAACGAGTACTACGAGCGGATCTGGCGCTCGATCGGCACCCGCCCGGTCGACGCAGGGAGGGCAGCGTGATGGCCACCGCGATCGAGACGGCGCAGCCGGCCAGGCAGGCCACTACAGCCGCGACAACCCGTCCGAGCCGAAGGCTCGGCTCGCGGCGCACGCTCCTTGTCGTCCTGCAACTCGCGACCGTCGTGCTTCTGCTCGGCGCATGGGAGGTCGGTGCCCGCGCGGGGACCGTGAACACCTTCCTGTTCTCCAGTCCGTCGCAGGTGCTCGACTCGCTGTCCCGTCGTGCCGCGTCGGGCGACCTGGTCATCGACATCCGCACCACCGTCACCGAGGTCGCCCTCGGGTTCCTCGTCGGAGCGGTCGGCGGCTCGGTCCTCGGGCTGGCGCTCTGGTACTCGCGGTTCGTCGCGGACTACACCGCCCCGTTCATCGCCGCGATCGGCGCCATCCCCGTCCTGGCGATCGCGCCGATGACCATCATCTGGTTCGGCACCGGGCTGTTGTCCAAGATCATGATCGTCGGCTTCTCCTGCGTGGTCGTGTCGCTGACCTCCTCCTACCGGGGTGCGCAGCGGGCCGACAAGGACCAGATCGACCTCATGCGGTCGTTCGGCGCCTCCACCGGGCAGATCTTCACCAAGGTCGTCGCCCCGGGTGCCATGCCCTGGATCGTGCAGGGCCTCAAGCTCAACGTCGGCTTCGCCGTCGTCGGCGCCATCGTCGGGGAGTACATCTCCTCCGACGCCGGCGTGGGTCACATGATCCTGCTCGGCTCGTCCAACTTCACCGTCAGCCTCGTCCTGGCGGGTCTGGTCGTCGTCATGGCGATCGTCCTCGTCCTCACCTTCCTCATGAACCTGCTGGAGCGCGTTCTGCTCTCCTGGGAAAGGACCACCAAGTGAAGATGCCCCGCCGCCCCCTCGGCGCCCTGGCTCTCGCAGCCGCCGCGGCGCTCGCCCTGTCGGCCTGCGCCGGTTCCTCGCAGGCCGCTCCCGCCGCCACCTCCAGCGAGGGCCTGACCACCGTCCGCATCAACCAGGCGTTTCAGTCGCTGCTCTACCTGCCGCTGTACGTCGCGGAGGACCAGGGGTTCTTCGAGGAAGAGGGCATCGACATCAAGATCAGCACCGGCGGCGGCGGGACGCAGTCCTGGTCCGCGGTGCTCGGCGGGTCCGCCGAGTTCTCCATCCAGGACCCGGTGTTCGTCCCGAAGACGCACGAGTCCGGCGGCGAGGGCGTGGTCGTCGCCGGCATCCAGAACGCCCCGACGGTGTTCATCATCGGGTCCGACGACGCGGACGTGCAGGGCGACTTGTCGCTCCTCGAGGGCAAGAAGGTCGTCGTCAGCCCCGAGCCCGACACGACGTGGGCGTTCATGACGCACCTCATCGAGGAGAACGACCTCCAGGACGTGCAGCTCGTCAACGTCGCGATCGGCAACGAGCTCGCGGCCGTCGCCAGCGGCCAGGCCGACTACGCCCTCGCCGTGGAACCGCAGATCACCCAGGGCGAGGTCGAGAACGGGCTGCACGTCGTGTACTCGTTCTCCGCCGATCCCAGCTGGTACCCGTTCGCGTTCTCCAGCCTCACGGGCCTGCCCTCCTGGATCGAGGCGAATCCCGAGGCCGCGCAGGGTGTCGTGACAGCGTTCCAGAAGGCGTCCCGCGCCATCTACGCCGACCCCGAGGCGGCGATCGCGACTGCGGAGAAGTACTTCCCGGACCTGGACCCCGAGATCGTCGCCGCGGCCGTCCAGCGTGAGATCGAAGCGCTCGGGTACCCCGAGGACGTGCTCGTCACCAAGGACTCCTGGGACCGCAACCTCGAGATCGCCGCGATGACCGGCAACGTCGCGGAGTACCCGAGCGAGGCCACCTCGTACGAGAACAACGTCAACACCGAGCTCGCCGAGGCCGCCAAGGCCGCTGTCGACGGCGAGTAGCACTCTCATCTCGCGCCGGTGCCACCTCCGGGTGGCACCGGCGCGGCCACGCAGCCCCGAGGAGCACGACGATGGACCGAGACGACCAGCCGATGCCGGCCGGGTGGGAGGCGGGCGCCGCCCGTGTGCGCGCGGTCGTGGAGCCGACCGACGCCGTCCCGGCCGCCCTGTTCACGGCCTCCCGCGAGGACCTGCGGTGACCGCGGACCTGCTCGGTGACGCCCGAGCAGCGCGGGGGGCGCTCACGTCCGGCGCCTGCAGCGCGGTCGAGCTCACGCAGGCCGCCCTGACGGCTGCGTACGACGTGGCAGATCTCGCGGCGATCAGCGCGATCCACGACGACCGCGCCCTGGAAGCTGCACGAGCTGCCGACCGCCGGCGCGCAGCGGGCGAGGAGCCCGGTCCGCTCGACGGGATCCCGGTCCTGCTGAAGGACAACGTCGCCGAGCGGGGCGAGTCGAATCGCGCCGGGTCGATCCTGCTTCCCGATATCCCGGCAACCGCCGACGCGACCGTCACGCGCCGCCTGCGCGCCGCGGGCGCCGTTCTGATCGGCCGGACGACGATGCACGAGCTCGCCTGGGGAGGCACGACCGACAACCCGCACACCGGAACGTGCCGGAACCCGTTCGACACCGAGCGCATCCCGGCGGGCTCGTCGGGCGGCACAGCCGCCGCGGTCGCCGCGGGCGTCTGCCCCGTCGGGATCGGCACGGACACCGGCGGGTCGATCCGGCTGCCCGCTGCGGTCACGAACCTGACCGGGCTGCGCCCCTCGCTGGGGCGCGTACCCACGACGGGCGTCGTCCCGCTCGCGTGGACGCTCGACACCATCGGCCCGATCGGACGCTCGGCCGCGGAGTGCCGCCTGGTGCTGGACGCCACCGCCGGACCGGATGGTGCGGACGACGGCTGCGTCGCTCGTCCCGACGCCCTGACACACCTCGTCCATCGGTCCGACCCGTGGCGGGGGCTGCGGGTCGGCGTGGTCGACGGGTTCACGCTCGACGGTCTGCAGCCCGACGTCGAGGCCGCCGTCCGCAACCTCCTGGACGACACAGTCGGATGGGGTGCCGAGCTCGTCGACGTCCAGTTGCCGCACCTCGACGAGCTGGTGGACGCCCTGGTCGTGCTGAACGCCTCGGAGGCGTCGGCCGTGCACGCCGCGGCGTTGCGCGCGCACCCGGAGCTGATCGGCGCCGACGTGCGGACCCTGCTGGAGGCCGGCGGCCGGTTCTCCGCCGTCGACTACGTCCAGGCGCAACGGCTGCGGACCCTTGCCCGCGACACGCTCGCGCGGACGTGGGCTCAGGTCGACGTCCTGCTGCTGCCGACCCTGCCCTTCACGGCTCCGAGGATCGGCGAGCGCGACATCCACCTGGCCGGGCGCACCCAGGACGTCCTGGTCGCGAACATGCGGTACACCGCCCTCGCCAGCCTGACCGGTGCCCCCGGGCTGTCGTTCCCGTGCGGGCTCGACGGTGCCGGCCTGCCGATCGGGGCGCAGCTGATCGGGCCTGCGTGGTCCGACAGGGCGTTGCTCCACCTGGTCGAGGACGTGCAGTTCCGGACCTCGCACCACCTCGCGCGGCCCGGGCGGCGCGTCGCATGACTCGCGGCGCCGCCGTCGCGTCCCGGGGCGGGGCCGGCGGCGCCGCGGTCCTGCTGCTGTCTGTCGTCCTCCGCGCCCCCGTCGTCGCGCCTGCCCCGGTGCTCGCGCTCGCGCAGGCGGATCTCGGGGTCAACGCCGCGATGGCTGCGCTCCTGGTCACGGTCCCGGTGCTCTGCTTCGGTGTGCTCGCGGTCCCGGCAGGTTGGGTTGTCGCGAAGCTCGGCACCAGGGTGGCTTCGTTGCTCTCGCTGACCGGCATCGCCGCGGCGCTCGTGCTGCGCGTATCAGCCGGCGTGGGCGGCGCGATCGCCGGCACGGTGCTGCTGGGCGCGGCGATCACGATCGCGAACGTGGTCCTGCCGGTGCTGGCCAGCGCTGGGGACCAACGGCACGGAGAGCGGTTGACCACCCGGTACACCGTCGGGATGAACCTCGCGTCGTTGGTCGCGACGCTGCTGACAGCACCGCTCGCGACCGTCGTCGACTGGCGTGTGGCAGTCACTGCACCGTGGCTGCTCGCCTGCGTCGCGTGCGCGGCCGTCACCCTGCGCACAGGAACGGTCCGCACCAGCGCGATGGCCGGTGCGAGCGGGCCGTCACGCAACCCGTGGCGGCACCTGGTCCCGATCCTGCTCGTGGCCGCTTTCTCCGGACAGACGTTGTCCTACTACGGCATCACCGCATGGCTCCCGACCCAGCTCGACGACCTCATGGGCCTCGGGCTGGTGGTCGCCGGCGGAAGTGCCGCGGTCTTCCAGCTGACCGGCGCGCTCGGCCCGCTGCTGATGACACCGGTGCTGCGCCGTGGTCGGATCGCCACCGGTTTCGCCGCCGCCACCGCCCTGTGGGTGGCCTTCCCCCTGGGCATGCTGTTCGCGCCCGGAGCGTGGTGGGCCTGGGCCCTGGCGGCCGGAGCGGCACAGGGCGCGACGTTCACGCTGGTGCTGACGGGCGTCAACAGGTGGGCTCGCTCACCGGCGGAGGCACGCAGAGCCGCGGCCATGGTCCAAGGCGGAGGCTACGCCGTCGGCGCGTTCGGCCCGGTCCTGCTCGGCAGCGTTCACGCCGTCTCGGGCGGATGGACCGCACCGATGATCGTCGTGCTGGTCGCAGCGCTCGGGCTCGGCGCAGCCGGGATGTCCTCCACGGCGAGCCGGCGGGTCGCCTCGGCCGAGCCGAGCCCGGTGCTCGTGGAGTCTGCCCGGCCGTAGTCGTTCAGCAGGAAGATCCGGTCGTGCCGGTAGTAGCCGGTAGCGAGCTCGATCACCCGGCCTTGCGTGGTCGTGGTGCGCCGATGCTGGACCATCACCGGCGCACCCGACTCGATATCGAGCGCCTCTGCGACTGCCGGGTCCGCGGTCGTGGCACCGGTGCGGACGCGCGCGCTGCCGATCCGGATGCCGTGCTGCTCGAGGTAGGCGAACGTGCCGCCACCTTCGGTCGGTGTGATGTCGGCCGGCCGAGGCAGCCCGAGATCCGCGGGCAGGTACGAGGACCACAGCACGATGGGCTCGGGAGTCTGCGTGACCCGTTCCCACAGCACGAGGTCGTCACCCGGAGCCACACCGAGCTCGCTGGCGAGCGCCGGACCGGCGGGAACCGTCTCCCACGCCAGGTGGCGGTAGAAGACCCGGCCGGCTGCGGGATCGGTTCCTTCCTCGGCGATCGCGCGCAGGTGGTTGAGCTCGTGGACGAGGACGTCTGTGCGAGCACGTGTCCCGATGCCTTGATCGCGGCGGATCAGCCCTTCGGACACCAACATGGACAACGCCTCGCGCACGACGTTGCGCCCGACTCCGAACTCGGCAGCGATCCGGTCTTCCGGCGGTAGCCCGACCTCGCGGTAGCGGCCGTCGATGACCCGCGCGCGCAGGACGTCGCGCACCAGACGCGCACGGTGCGCTCGGCGAGTTAGGTAGCCGGCCATGCGGGCATGCTGCCACGGCGTCTCATCTCGGTGCTGACCCGACCGCCGTGACCGAACCGACAGCCCTCAGGCGGGCGCGCCGAGGACGTCGACCAGGTCGTCGCGCCACGGGAGGTCCGCGCCGCTGCGCTGCACGGTGACCGCTGAACATGCCGACGCCAGGTCGGCCAGCCGACCGATCGTGCTCGCGTCCAGCGCCGTGCCGGACCGCAGGGTGTCGAGGTCGGCGACCGGGTCACGCATCAGATCGGTGAGCCCGTGGATCAACCCCGCCATGAACGAATCGCCCGCCCCGACGGTGTCGACGACCCGTGGTGCGCTCGCCGCGCGCTCGTCGTGGTGCGTGCTCGACGCCACGATGGACCCGGCACCCCCGAGGGTGAGCGCGACGAGAGCAGGCCCGAACGCGAGCACGCGGTCCACCACGGCCTGCGGCGGCAGACCCGGGTACAGCCACGCGGCGTCCTCGTCGCTGAGCTTGACGACATCCGCCAGCGCGAAGAACTCCTCGGTCCGTCGCAGGTGGGTGCTGTGCTCACCGACCAGACTCGGGCGGATGTTCGGATCGAAGGTCACCAAGGACGTGGGTCGTGCCTCGTCGAGGAGTCGTCCGACCTGCGATGCCCCTGGCTCCAGGGCCGTGGCGATCGACCCGGTGTGCACGATCGGCGCGGACCCCGCGCAGGCGTGGTCGGACAGATCCCAGGTGACAGCGAACTCGTACCGAGCGGCGCCGTCGGCGCCGAGCCGTGCTGTCGCGGACGACGAGGACCCGACGACCGCCGTGCCGGTATGCAGCTGCACGCCGGAGCCCCGCAGGTGCGCCCGCAGGATGTCGCCCGCGTCGTCGTGCCCGATCGAGGTCAGGAGCCGCACGTCGTCTCCGAGTCGGCCCAGCCCCACCGCGACGTTCAACGGCGAGCCACCGGGGTGCGGGTGGTGGCGTCCGTCGGCGGTGACGACGACGTCGAGCACGGACTCCCCGATGACGAGGATCGAGGGCAGGGGCGTCGGGTCAGCGCTGGCGATGCTCATGGTGGGCCGACGGTACGACGAGCGCGAACGCCGCTCTAGAGCGCGGATCGAGGTCCGACCGGTACGAATTCGACCAATCTGGCGCACTACGCCATTCGGAGCAAGCATCTGGGCACCAGAAGAGCGACTATCGCGGCTCCCCGTCTGCCCACACTGCCCAGGAGGAACGGTGCTCACGGCGTCAGACGTCCTCGCGTCCGAGACCATCGGAACGTCCGTGATGATCTTCCTCGGCGTCGCGGTCTCGATCGCCGGCCGGTTGCGTGGCGAGTCGCCGGTCGCCGGAGCCGCCGGCTGGGCGGCGGCCGTGTTCGCCGGCGCGAGCCTGGCGGACCTGAGTGGCGCGCACCTGAACCCGGCGATCACGCTCGCCCAGGCGTGGAGCGGGCGAACCGGCTGGGACCTCGTGCCGGTGTACCTGGTGGCGCAGTCAGCCGGGTCGTTGATCGGTGCGAGCGCAGCCGCCGTGGCCTTCTGGGGCCCGTTGCGCGCACAGGCACCCGGCGCTGACGTCGTGACCTGGCTCGCCACCTCCTCACGGGACAGGTCACGGCTGCGGGGCATCCTCACCGAGGGATTGGCGACGTGCGTGCTGGTCACGTGGGTGCTGAACCCGCCTCAGACGTCCGTGCACGACGGGGTGTTCAACTTCGGTAACACCGGGCTGGGGTACGCCGGCGTCGCGATCGTGGTGTTCATCCTGTCGCTCGGTGCGGGCAGCCCCACCGCCGCAGCGCTGAACCCGGTTCGCGACCTGGGCCCACGTCTGGTGTACACGCTGGTGCTGCGCTCGCGCACCGGAAGCCCTGCTCGTTGGTCCTACGTGCCCGTCCCGGTGATCGGACCGCTGGCCGGCGCCGCTC
>DAMBCY010000031.1:0-3546 GCA_032056255.1 Cellulomonas sp.
GCACGGTCTCGGCGGGCTCCTGCTGCGGCACGGTCCCCAGCATGCCCGACCCCGCCGACACGGGCGCCGGCGGGGTCGGGTCGCGGGGTGCGGGGGCTCAGCGGCCGAGGAAGTCCAGCAGCACGCGGTTGACCTCGTCGGCGTGGGTCCAGAGCAGCCCGTGCGGTGCCCCCTCGATCTCCGTGTACTCCGCCCGGGGGAGCGCGGCGTGGAACGGGCGGCCGGTGGCGTCGATCGGCAGGATGCGGTCGGCGGTGCCGTGCACGATCAGCGTCGGGACGTCGATCTTCGGCAGGTCGCCGCGGAAGTCCGTCACCCAGGTCGGGACGGCCGCGGAGGACGCGAACCAGGAGGCGCCGGAGGCGACGTCCCAGGAGCGCCGCAGGGCGGCCTCGGACAGCCGGGTGCCGAGGTTCTCGTCGGTGTTGTAGAAGTCGGCGTAGAACGCGTCGAAGTACGCGTACCGGTCGGCGGTGACGGCGGCGAGGATGCCGTCGAAGACCTCCTGCGGGACGCCGGTGGGGTTGTCGTCGGCCTGCAGCAGGAACGGCTCGAGCGAGGCGAGGAACACGGCCTTCGCCACGCGCTCGGAACCGTAGGTGCCCAGGTACCGGCCGACCTCGCCGGTGCCCATCGAGAACCCGACCAGCACGACGTCGCGCAGGTCGAGCGTGTCGAGCACGGTCTTGAGGTCCGCGGCGAAGGTGTCGTAGTCGTAGCCGGTGGTGGGCTGGCTCGACCCCCCGAAGCCGCGCCGGTCGTACGTGATGACGCGGTAGCCGGCGTCGAGCAGGGCGGCGGACTGCTTCTCCCACGAGTGCCCGTCCAGCGGGTAGCCGTGGATCAGGACGACGGGCTGCCCGGTGCCGTGGTCCTCGTAGGACAGGTCGATCGAGGTCGAGTTCTCCGTGCCCACAGTGATGAACGACATGGTCTGCCTTCTCCCCTCGATGGAGAACGAGCGTTCTCCGCGATGTGGCCTACAGTAGAGAACGAACGTTTTCTTCGCAACACCCCGGAGGTGTCGGATGGTGGAGCAGGCGGTGGCGAGTCCGCCCGCGAGCGACGACGCGCTGCGCCGGCAGGTGCTCGACGCCGCCGACCGGCTCTACTACCGGCGGGGCATCCAGTCCGTCGGCATGGACGAGCTGCGCACCGAGGCCGGCGTCCCGCTCAAGCGGCTCTACCGGCTGTTCGGGTCGAAGGACGCGATCGTCGCCGAGGTGCTGCGGCGGCGGCACGCGACGTGGGAGCAGGGGTTGACCGCCGCGGTGGTCGCCGCCCCGACGCCACGCGACCGGCTGCTCGCGATCTACGACTACCTGGCCGGGTGGTTCGGCGAGGGCGACTTCCACGGCTGCATCTTCATCAACGCGTTCGGCGAGCTGGGCGGCTGCTCGCCGGAGGTCGCGGCCCTCGCCCGCGAGCACAAGGCGGGGTTCCAGGCGTACGTCGCCGAGCTCGTGGCCGTCGCCGGCGGCCCGCCCGTGCTCGCCGCCCAGCTCGCGATCCTCGCGGAGGGCGCGCAGACCACCGCGGCGATCTCCGGCTCGGCCGAGGCGGCCGACCAGGCGCGCGCCGCGGCGACGACGCTGATCGACGCCGCCGGGGTGACCGCCGGGCGGTGAGGGCGGCGGTGCGGGCTCAGGCGGCGCGCGTGGTCGTCATGTCAGGCAGCCAGTCGAACACCGCGTCGACGTACGCGGCGAACGGCTCCGGTGCGGACAGCGACAGGTCGTGGATGCCGCCGGGGACGGTCACGAGCGTCACGTCCTCACCGAGCCGGGGCGTGCGCGCCCAGATCTGCTCGACGTCCAGCACGGTGTCCTGCGCGTCGAGCAGGGGGTTGGTCCGCGCGTTCGGGCCCGACTCCGCGGCCGTGCACACCAGCACCGGCGCCTCGATCCGCAGCCCGCGCGCCAGCCGGGCCTGCCCCCGGCGCACCGCGCGCAACCAACCCGCCCGCACCGGGAAGCCCTCCGCCGGCTTGAGCGCGCGGTCGTAGTCCCACCGTCCGCCGTTGGCGACGTGCAGGTGCCAGGAGTACGCCGACGGCCCGTCGGCGAGCACCCGCATCGGGTCCACCGGCCCCAGGCTGTCGAGCACCCAGGTGGACACCACGCGCTGGAACCACCGGGCGTTCAGGTCGAACCACGGGCTGTTCAGCACCAGCGCGTCCACCGCGGCCCGTCCGTCCGGGCCGTTCGCCCAGAGCGCCGCGGTGAGCCCGCCGGTGGAGTGCGCGTGCACCACGAGCCGGTCGTGCCCGAGCACGCCCCGCACCAGGCGCGCGGCGAGTCCCAGGTCGGCCCGGTACTCCGCGAGGTCCGCCACGAAGTGCGGTGCCTGGCCCGGCCGGGTCGAGCGCCCGCAGCGGCGCAGGTCGAGCGCGTAGAACGCGTACCCCCGGCGCTCCCACTCGGCCGCCAGGTGGGTCTGGAAGAAGTAGTCGTTGAAGCCGTGCACGTGCAGCACGGCCGGCCCGCCGGGAGCGGGGGCCGCCTCGGGCGTGCGGCGGACGACGGTCGCGACCAGGTCGGGGTCGGCCGCCGAGAGCGCGAGCGTGGTCTGCTCCCAGCCGGCCCCGAGCAGGTCGGGCTCCCAGATCACGGCCGCGCCTCCGTCCGCCGGCCCGGGCCCGCGGTCGGCAGCCGCACGGGGAGCAGAGCCGCGAGCCCCAGGGTGATGACGAGCACGAGACCCAGGATGCCCCACCGCTGCGAGCCGGACACCGACACGAACGTCGCGAACGCCAGCGGGGCGAGGAAGCTCGCGGCCCGGCCGGTGGTGGCGTAGAGGCCGAACACCTGCGACTCGCGCCCGGGCGGCGCGACCCGGGTGAGCAGCGACCGGCTGGCGGACTGCGCCGGCCCCACGAACACGCACAGCAGCAGCCCGCACACCCAGAACGCCCCCGTCCCGGCGTCGGCCAGGGCGAACACCCCGATGCCCGCGACCACCAGGCCGACCAGGGACGCGACGATCAGCGCCCGCGGGCCGACCCGGTCGTCCAGCAGCCCCGCGAGGACCGTCGAGACGCCCGCCACGACGTTCGCGGCGATCGCGAACACCACGACCTCGCTCGCGGAGAAGCCGAACGTGCCGGACGCGATCACGGCACCGAACGTGAACACCCCGGCCAGGCCGTCGCGGTACACGGCGCTCGCCAGCAGGAACAGGACCGTGCCGCGCGAGGTCCGCCACAGGTCGCGCACGTCCGCGACGATCCGGCGGTACGCCTGCACGACGCTCTCCCGGCGGGCCGGCCGCGCGGTCGCGGGCGCGTCGGGCACGGCCAGCAGCACCGGCACGGCGAACACCCCGAACCACAGCGCCGACACCAGCACCGCGACGCGGATGTTCGCGCCCTCGGCGCCCGTCACCCCGAACCAGCCGACCTCGGGGTCGATGAAGCCCACGAGCAGCACCAGCAGCAGCACGATCCCGCCGAGGTACCCCGCCCCCCAGCCCAGCCCGCTGACCCGGCCGAGCGTCGCGGGCGTCGCCACGCGCGGCAGCAGGGCGTTGTAGTGCACCGACGCGAGC
>DAMBCY010000031.1:3556-18282 GCA_032056255.1 Cellulomonas sp.
GTCGGCCTGGTGGTCGCGGGCATCGGGGTGTTCGCCCTGGCCGACGCGAGCTCGAACGTGAGGTTCCCGACCGCGAGCAGCGCGATCCCGGCCAGCAGGTTCGCCGTCAGCGCGTCCGGGTCGGGGCGGACCAGCGCCATCGCGGCGCACAGCGCGACCGTGACCGCCGTCTGCACGGCCAGCCCGCGGCGCCGGCGGCCGGACCCGTCCGCGCGGGTGCCGGTGAGCGGCGCGAGCAGGGCGATCAGGACGCCGGCCGCGGTCAGGCCCCAGCCGAGCCAGGCGGAGTGCGCCGCGAGCCGGGCGTCGAGCGCCGCCCCGCCCTCCGCCACCGCCTCCGGGGCGACGAAGTCCTCGCTGGTCAGCCAGCGGGTGAACACGAAGGTCGTGATCACGGCGTTGAACGCGGCCGAGCCCCAGTCCCACAGCGCCCAGGCGGTGACGGGCCAGCGGCCCGGGCGTGCCGCGGTCGCGAGCGGCGCGGGGGCGGGTGGCGGGACGGCGTCGGCGTGCACGGACCAGGCATACCCCCACGGGGCGTCCGGCACATGTCGACAGGCTGAACACGGGTCCTCCCGCGCCGCACCTCACCCCGCTGGTGACGGCCTCGCCGTGCGCCACCGACCGGCCCGGTTGCCGCGCGCGAGGTCCGTGCCTAGCGTCCGGCCATGACCTCCACCGTCCGGATCGGCATCTCCGGCTGGCGGTACGCGCCGTGGCGCGGGGTGTTCTACCCGAGGGGCCTGGCGCAACGCCGCGAGCTCGCGTACGCCGCCGGGCACCTGAGCACGATCGAGGTCAACGGGTCGTTCTACGCGCTGCAGCGCCCCGAGTCGTACCAGGCCTGGCGCGCCGAGGTGCCCGACGGCTTCGTGTTCTCGGTCAAGGGCGGACGGTTCGTCACCCACCTCAAGAAGCTCGCGGACGTCGAGGTGCCCCTGGCGAACTTCTTCGCGTCGGGGGTGCTGGCCCTCGGTCCGGCGCTCGGGCCCGTGCTGTGGCAGCTGCCGCCGACGCTCGGACACGACCCCGACCGGCTCGCGCGGTTCTTCGACCTCCTGCCCCGCACCACGACCGAGGCGGCCCGGCTCGCCGCCCGGCACGACGAGCGGCTCGACGGCCGGGCGTGGACGACCACCGACGCGGACCGGCCGCTGCGCCACGTCCTGGAGGTCCGGCACGCGTCGTACGCGACGCCCGCGTTCCCCGCGCTGCTGCGGGAGCACGGCATCGGGCTGGTCGTCGCGGACACCGCCGGGCGGTGGCCGTACCTCGAGGACGTGACCTCGGACGTCGTCTACGTCCGGCTGCACGGGGACGCCGAGCTGTACGTGTCGGGGTACGACGACGCGGCGCTGGACCGCTGGGCGGACCGGGTCCGCGCCTGGGTGGTCGGGGAGGAACCTCCGGACGCCCACCGGCTCGGGCCGCCCGCGGTCCCTGCGCCCGGCGGCCGCGACGTGTTCGTGTACTTCGACAACGACACCAAGGTCCGGGCCCCGTTCGACGCGATGGCGCTCGCCCGCCGCCTGCACGCCTGACCGACCTCGGCGCGTCGTCGCGGGTGCGGTGCGGAGCAGCGGGGCGGTCAGCGACCGCGGAGGCGGTCGATCTCGCGGCGCTCGCGCTTGGTCGGCCGTCCGGCGCCGCGCTCGCGCTGCGCGGCGACGGCCACCTGCTCCGGCGGCGGCGGCGCGGGGGTGCGGTCGACGTAGCAGGTGACGGCCGGGGCGGGGCCGACGCGGCGCTCGATCACGCGCGCGACCTCGACGACCCGCTCCGGGCCGTCACCGCGCACCCGCACCTCGTCGCCGACCCGGACGGTCGTCGCGGGCTTCGCGCGGTCGCCGTTGACGCGCACGTGCCCGGCCCGGCAGGCCGCGGCGGCGAGCGCGCGGGTCTTCGTCAGGCGGACCGCCCACACCCAGCGGTCGACGCGCGTGCTCGACGGCCCCTCGGGAACGTGCGGCGCCGGGACCGGCGGCGGGGTCGTGCCCTGCGGACCGGCCGCGGGCGGGGGCCCGGCGTCGGGCTGGCCGGGCATCGTCAGGCCGCCGCCCGGGCCGCGGCGAGGATCTCGGCGGGGTCGTGCCCACCGGGCTGCTCGTGGTGCGCGGCGGCGTGCTCGGCGCGTGCCAGCAGCATGGCGTTCAGCGGCGTCGGCACGCCGTGCAGCCGGCCCAGCAGCACGATCTCCCCGTTGAGGTACGCGGCCTCGATGGAGCCCGCGCCGCGGACCAGGCTCTGCCAGGACGACCCGCCGCCGCGCGGGACCCCGGCCAGCTCGACCAGGGTGAACCCCGCGCGCGCCCGGGCCTCCTCGGCACTGTCGACGGGGGCGATCCCCGCGGCGGCGAGCACCGCGTGCGCCTCCGCCACCGTCGCGTCGAGCAGGTCGCGCGCCGTGCCGCGCACCGACCCGCAGAGCGCCTCGACGGCGTTGCCGAGGTTGCTGAGCAGCTTGCCGTACTTCCACGCCATCACGTCGCGCACCACGGGGGCGCGGAACCCCGCGGCCTCGAGGTCTGCGCCGACGGCGACCAGGTCGGGGTCGGGATCGCCTGCGGGCAGGCTCCCGAGCGTCAGCACGCCCGTCACCGGGGTGCCCGCGGCCGACACGTGCCCGGGCTCGAGGAACGTCGCCGGCAGCCACACGCACATGCCCGCCACCCGGGCGAACCGGCGCAGGGCGGTCCGTTCGTTGTCGACCCCGTTCTGGGCGCAGACCAGGAGCAGCCGCTCGCCCGCGTTCCCGCCGCCCGCGACCGGCCGGTCCGCCCACCGCGCCGTCGTCGCGGCCGTGTCCTGCGACTTGACCGCGAGCACGAGCACGTCGCCGGGCCGCAGGTCGACGTCGTCCGGCCCGGCGGCCGTCGCCGTCCGGACCGTCCGTGCCCCGCGCTCGGTGGTCAGGTGCAGCCCGTCCGCCTCGAGCGCCGCCAGGTGCGGGCCGCGCGCGACGAGCACCACCTCCTGCCCGCTCTCCGCCAGCTGCCCGCCGATGGTCCCGCCGACCGCGCCGGCGCCGATGATCACGTATCGCACCCGGTCACCGTGCCACATGCGGACGGGGTGCGGGTGCCGGCGACGTACGGTGGAGGTCATGACCTCCTCCCTCGTCGCCATCACCGGCGGCTACGTCGTCCCCGTCTCCTCCGCCCCGGTCGAGGGCGGCACCGTCCTGATCCGGGACGGCCGCATCGAGGCGGTGGGCGCGGACGTCGTCGTCCCGGAGGGCGCCGTCGTCGTCGACGCGACCGGGCGCTGGGTCCTGCCCGGCTTCGTCGAGGCGCACGGCCACGTGGGCATCCACGAGGAGGGCGAGGGCGTCGCGGGCAACGACACGAACGAGATGACCGGCCCGGACATGGCCGCCGTGCGGGCGATCGACGCGGTGAACATCGACGACGAGGGCTTCCGCGACGCGCTCGCGGGCGGGGTGACCTCGGTCGTGGTGAAGCCCGGCTCGGGCAACCCGATCGGCGGCCAGAGCGTGGCGCTGAAGTCCTGGGGCGGGCGCACGATCGACGAGCAGGTGATCTCCGCCGCGGTCAGCGTGAAGTCCGCGCTCGGCGAGAACCCCAAGCGCGTGTACGCGGAGAAGAAGCAGACCCCGTCCACCCGGCTCGGCACCGCCCTGGTGATCCGCGAGGCGTTCACCGCCGCGCAGCACTACCGGGACGCGCGCGACGCCGCCCGGGCCAAGGGCGAGCCGTTCAAGGTCGACCTGGGGCTCGACACCCTCGCGCGGGTGCTCGACGGCGAGCTCGTGTGGGACCAGCACACCCACCGGCACGACGACATCGCCACCGCGATCCGGCTGGCCGACGAGTTCGGGTACCGGCTCGTCGTGAACCACGGCACCGAGGGCCACAAGATCGCCGACGTGCTCGCCGAGCGGGACATCCCGGTGATCTTCGGCCCGATGTTCACCTCCCGGTCCAAGGTCGAGCTGCGCGACCGCGCCATCGCGAACCTCGCGGCGCTCGCGAGGGCCGGCGTGCGGGTGGCGATCACCACCGACCACCCGGTCGTGCCGATCAACTTCCTGGTGCACCAGGCGACGCTGGCGGTGAAGGACGGGCTGCCGCGCGAGACCGCGCTGGAGGCCCTGACCGTGAACCCCGCCGCGTTCCTCGGCCTGGAGGGCCGGGTGGGCGCGCTGGAGGCGGGCCGCGACGGCGACGTCGTCATCTGGTCCGGTGACCCGCTGGACGTGCACGCCCGGGCCGAGCACGTGCTCATCGAGGGGCGCACCGTCTACACCTGGGACGCCGCGACGGCGACCGGGCGGGTGGTCGAGCGGTCGGAGCGGTTCGCCGGCTGAGCCCCGCCGCACGGCGGTGAGGTCGTCACGACCGGGCGAGGTCGTCACTCGTTCGTGACGACCTCGACGCGTCGTGACGACCTCGGCCGGGTCCGCCGCCGGGGCGGGGACGCTGCGGCGGCGTTCATGGGTGGCGCTCAGGGCGGGTCCAGCGGGCGTCCGGGTCCGGGGCGTTCTCTTGCTCCTGTCGGCGCCACCGCGGCGCTCGCCCGCAGGAGGTGTCCCGATGGACCAGCACGACCAGACCGAGCCCGTCCCCGCCGCAGCACGCGTCGTGCCCGCGGCGTCCGTCGAGCCCGCCGAGCCCGTCGGTGCCGCCCCGCTGCCGGTCACGCCCCGTCGGACCCGCCGCCGTCGCACCGCGATCGCGCTGTTCGCCTCGGGGGCCGTCGCCGGCGCCCTGGTGCTCGGCGGCACCGCGCTGGCCGTGGGGCTGCCCTCCGACACCTCCGAGGACCCCGGGCTGACCTCGGTCCCCGGCGACGGCGCCGCGTCCGGCTTCGGGTTCGGCTCGCAGGGCTCGCAGGGGTCGTCCGGCTCCGGGTCGGCGCCGTCGACGACCGCGCCGGGCTCCGGCTCCGGCGGCGCGGGCGGGTCCACGGCGGGCGGCACGGGCACCGCGACGCTCGACACCACCACGGCGACCGACGAGCAGCAGGCGGGCGTGGTCCTCATCAGCACCGTGCTCGGCTACCAGTCGGCCGAGGCCGCGGGCACCGGCGTCGTGCTGACCTCGGACGGCCTGGTCGTGACGAACAACCACGTCGTGTCCGGCGCGACGGAGATCACCGTCACCATCGGCACCACGGGAGAGACCTACACCGCGACCGTCGTGGGCACCGACGCGAGCGCCGACGTCGCCGTCCTGCAGCTGGCGGACGCGTCCGGCCTGACCACGGCGTCCCTGGACGACGACCAGGAGGCCGTCGCGACCGGTGACGCCGTCACGGCCGTGGGCAACGCGGAGGGCGGCGGCGTGCTGCTGGCCGCCCAGGGCACCGTCACCGCCCTGGACGAGTCGATCACGACGCAGTCCGAGGGCGCCGCGGAGGGCGAGTCGCTGACCGGCCTGATCGAGGTGGACGCCGACGTCGTCTCGGGCGACTCGGGCGGCCCGCTGCTGGACGACGAGGGCGAGGTCATCGGCATCACCACGGCGGCGTCGTCCGGGTCGGCGGACATCACCGGCTACGCGATCCCGATCGACGACGTGCTGGACGTCGTCACCCAGATCGTCGCCGGCCAGGACAGCGACACCATCACCCTCGGCTACCCGGTGTTCCTGGGCGTGCAGCTCGCGACCACGGGCTCGGGCACGACCGGTCTGCCGGGCCAGGGCCAGGGGTCGGCGGGCGCGGCCGGCACCTCGGGTGCCACGATCGCGGGCGTCCTCGACGGCACCCCCGCCGCCGAGGCCGGCCTCGCCGAGGGTGACACGATCACCGCGGTGGACGGCGTGGCCGTGGCCGACGCCGACGCCCTGAGCGCGGCGCTCGCGGAGCACGCCCCCGGCGACCAGGTCACGCTGACCTGGACCACCGCGGACGGCAGCAGCGCGTCGGCAGCGGTCACCCTGATCGCGGGCCCGGCCGACTGACCGGACGCCTCCGCGTGGTCGTCGGTCGCGCCTCCGGCCGGGGTGCGCGACCGACGACCTCGCGTCCCCGGCAGGGGTTCACGATGACCCCATGCCGTCCCGGTGTCGATCATCGTCCACATCGGGATCCCACGGACGTCGCGAGCCGCCGGCCCGGTGTCCCAACCGGGCCGGCGGCACCGCGAGCGCCCCCTCAGCGGACGTCGGTGTCGGGACCCTGGATCGCGGCCCTGCCGGCCTCGAGCCGCGCGACCGGAACCCGGAACGGCGAGCAGGACACGTAGTCCAGCCCCACCGCGTCGAAGAACCGGATCGACTCCGGGTCACCACCGTGCTCGCCGCACACCCCGACGGTGAGGTCCGGGCGGGTGGCCCGGCCCTCCTCCACCGCGATGCGCACGAGCCGCCCGACGCCCTTGGCATCGAGGGTCTCGAACGGGGAGATCGTCAGCACCCCGTTCTCGAGGTACTCGGGGAAGAACGCCCCCTCCACGTCGTCGCGCGAGAAGCCCCACGTGGTCTGCGTGAGGTCGTTCGTGCCGAACGAGAAGAACTGCGCGACCTCGGCGATCCGGTCGGCCGTCAGGGCCGCCCGGGGGAGCTCGATCATCGCGCCGACCGGCAGGTCCAGCGGGACGCCGCGCGCCTCGCCGACCTCGGCCATGATCCGCAGCGCCTCGTCCCGCACCAGGTGCAGCTCCATCACGGACCCGACCAGCGGCACCATGATCTCCGCGTGCGGGAGGCCGCCGGCCTCCGTCCGGTCGACGGTCGCCTCGCAGATCGCCCGGATCTGGAGGGCGAACAGGCCGGGGACCACGAGCCCGAGCCGGACGCCGCGCAGGCCGAGCATCGGGTTGGCCTCGTGCATCCGGCGGACGGCGGCGAGCAGCTTGACGTCGCCGGCGTCCACCGCCCCGCGCTCCTCGGCGAGCGCGACCTTGACGGACAGCTCGGTGAGGTCGGGCAGGAACTCGTGCAGCGGCGGGTCGATCAGCCGGATCGTGGTGGGCAGACCGTCCATCTGCTCGAGCAGGTCCCCGAAGTCGGCGCGCTGCAGCGGCAGCAGGGCGTCGAGGGCGGCCTGGCGCTCGTCGTCGTCCTCCGCCAGCACGACGCGCTCGACCAGCACCCGGCGCTCGCCGAGGAACATGTGCTCCGTGCGGCACAGGCCGATGCCCTGCGCGCCGAGCGACCGGGCGCGGTGGGCGTCCTCGGCGGTGTCCGCGTTGGCGTGCACCCGCAGCCGGCGGGTCTGGTCGGCGTGCGTGAGCAGCCGGTCGACGGACCGCACGAGCTCGGCGGTCTGCTCGTCGTCGCCCGCCTGGTCGAGCGCCGCGTCGAGCCCGGCCTCCAGATACGTGCTGACGGGGGAGGGCACGACGGCGACCGCGCCCAGGTAGACCTCGCCGGTCGACCCGTCGATGGCGATCACGTCGCCCTCGGCCACGCTGTGGCCACCGACCGCGAGCGTGCGGGCGACCGGGTCGATGAGCAGCTCGTCCGCGCCGACCACGCAGGTGCGGCCCATGCCGCGTGCGACGACCGCCGCGTGCGACGTCTTGCCGCCGCGGGCCGTCAGCACGCCGACGGCCGCGATCATGCCGCCGAGGTCGTCCGGGTTCGTCTCCCGGCGGACCAGCACGACGTCCTCGCCCCGGGCGGCCATGGCCTGCGCCGCCGCCGAGTCGAACACCGCCTTGCCGACGGCCGCGCCCGGGGACGCCGCCATGCCGCGGGTGAGCAGCGTGCGGTCCGCCGACGCGTCGAACTGCGGGAACATCAGCTGGGAGAGCTGGGACCCGCTGACGCGCGCCAGCGCCTCGTCCATCGTGATGAGGTGCTCGTCGACGAGCTGGGTGGCGATCCGGAACGCGGCGGGCGCGGTGCGCTTGCCGACCCGGGTCTGCAGCATCCAGAGCTTGCCGCGCTCGACGGTGAACTCCACGTCGCACAGGTCGCGGTAGTGCGTCTCGAGCCGGCGCATCGCCTGGCGCAGGTCGGCGTACGACTGCGGGTCGACCTCCTCCATCTCGACCAGGCTCAGCGTGTTCCGGATGCCGGCGACGACGTCCTCGCCCTGGGCGTTCACCAGGTAGTCGCCGTAGTCGCCGCTGCGGCCCGTCGCGGGGTCGCGGGTGAAGGCCACGCCGGTGCCGGAGGTCGCGCCGAGGTTGCCGAACACCATCGAGCAGACGTTCACGGCGGTGCCCAGGTCGTCCGGGATGCGCTCGCGGCGGCGGTACAGGCGCGCGCGGTCGGTGTTCCAGGACCGCAGCACCGCGACGATCGCCAGGTCCAGCTGCTCGCGGGGGTGCTGCGGGAACTCGCGGCCGGACTCGGTGCGGACGATCTCCTTGAACGAGTCGACGAGCTGGTGCAGGTCGGCGGCGTCGAGGTCCACGTCGTCGTGGACGCCCTTGGCGGCCTTCGCCTTGTCGAGCGTGTCGGCGAACAGGTCGCCGTCGATGTCGAGCACCGTCTTGCCGAACATCTGGATCAGCCGGCGGTAGGAGTCCCACGCGAACCGCTCGTCGCCGGAGAACTCCGCGAGCCCGACCACGGACGCGTCGTTGAGCCCGACGTTGAGGACGGTCTCCATCATCCCCGGCATGGAGAACTTGGCGCCGCTGCGCACGGACACCAGCAGCGGGTCGTGGAAGTCCCCGAGGCCACGCCCGAGGGCGTCCTCGAGCCGGCGGACGGCCATCGTGACCTCGACGCGCAGCTCGGGCGGCAGGTGCCCGGTGCGCATGTAGTCCCGACAGGCGTCGGTGGTGATGGTGAAGCCCGGCGGGACCGGGAGACCGAGCCGGGTCATCTCGGCGAGGTTCGCCCCCTTGCCGCCCAGCAGGTCCTTCTGGTCCTTGTCACCCTCGGAGAAGTCCTGGACGTAGCTGGCCACGTGTACCTCCGCGTACGACGTCTCGGGGGGAGCGCCGTTGCTCCCCGCCTCCGCCAGTCTGCTCCCGTGCGTCGCGGGGCGGCCAGGGACCATCGGCCCTCGCCCGGGCGGCGGGGGACGTACCGGGGTCCCGGACCCGCGGGGAACCGGGCGGCGGACCCGCGGCGGGGGTCGGTAGGATGAGGTGTCCGCCGCCGAACCACGAAGGAGCCCACGGCGCGAGCCGAGCACATGGCCGAGACCTCACCTGACCGTCCCGCACCTCCCGCACGGTCGTCCGCCCCCGCCTCCGGCGCCGCAGGTGCCCGCGCGGCCCGCTCCGCTCTCGTCGAGCACCGGATCACCATCCCGGCCGGGGTCTCCATGGTCGAGCTCCTGGGCATGGACGACCAGGTGCTGCGCGCCGTGGAGTCCGGCTTCCGCACGGTCGACGTGCACGCGCGCGGCAACGAGATCACGCTCGCCGGGCCGGCCGGGGACGTCGCCCTCGTGGCCCGGCTGGTCGACGAGCTGGTCGAGATGGCCGCGGGCGGCACCCCGCTGACCCCGGACGTCGTGACGCGCTCCGTCGCGATGCTGACGGCCGGGACCGCGACCCGCCCCGCCGACGTGCTGAGCTTCAACATCCTGTCGAGCCGCGGGCGGACCATCCGCGCGAAGACCGCGGGGCAGAAGGAGTACGTCGACGCGATCGACCGGAACACGATCACGTTCGGCATCGGCCCGGCCGGCACCGGCAAGACCTACCTCGCGATGGCGAAGGCCGTGCAGGCGCTCCAGGCCCGGCAGGTGAACCGGATCGTGCTGACCCGCCCGGCGGTCGAGGCGGGGGAGCGGCTCGGGTTCCTGCCCGGCGGCCTGTCCGAGAAGATCGACCCGTACCTGCGCCCGCTGTACGACGCGCTGCACGACATGGTCGACCCCGAGTCGATCCCGCGCCTCATGGAGGCCGGGACGATCGAGGTGGCCCCGCTGGCCTACATGCGGGGCCGGACGCTCAACAACTCCTTCATCATCCTCGACGAGGCCCAGAACACCTCGGCCGAGCAGATGAAGATGTTCCTCACCCGCCTCGGGTTCGGGTCCAGGGTGGTGGTCACCGGCGACGTCACGCAGGTGGACCTGCCGTCGGGCACGACCTCCGGGCTGCGGGTGGTCGAATCCATCCTGGCGGACGTCGACGACGTCGCGTTCTGCCGGATGTCCTCCTCCGACGTCGTCCGCCACCGCCTGGTGGGGGACATCATCGACGCCTACGCACGCTGGGACAGCATCAAGCGATGAGTATCGAAGTCAACAACGAGTCCGGCCACGAGGTCGACGAGGCGGAGTTCGCGGCGCTCGCGCGGTTCGTCCTGGACCAGATGCACGTGCACCCGCAGACCGACCTGTCGATCCTGTTCGTCGACACCGAGGTCATGACGGACCTGCACGTCAAGTGGATGGACGAGCCCGGCCCGACGGACGTGCTGTCCTTCCCGATGGACGAGCTGCGCCCGGGCCGCGCCGACGAGCCGACGCCCGCCGGGCTGCTCGGCGACGTCGTGCTGTGCCCGGAGGTCGCCGTCGAGCAGGCGCGCACCGCCGGGCACTCGACGGTCGAGGAGCTGCTGCTGCTCACCACGCACGGGATCCTGCACCTGCTGGGCTACGACCACGCGGAGCCGGAGGAGGAGAAGGAGATGTTCGGCCTGCAGCGGCAGCTGCTGCTGACCTTCCTCGCGGGGCGATGAGCGGCGTACCTGTCGGGCTGCTCGCCACCCTGACGGTCGCCGCGGTGCTCGTGGCCGCGGTGCTGTCCGCGGGCGAGGCCGCCGTGCTGCGGATCGCCCGGAACGCCGTCGCGGACCTGCTCGCCGCCCGGCACCCCGCCGCGGAGCGCGTGCGCCGGCTCGCCGAGGACCGCGTGGCCGTGGCCGGGTCGGCCTCCGTGGTCCGGCTGCTGTGCGAGATGCTCGCGGCGGTGTGCCTGACGCTCGCCATCGCGGCCTCCGACCTGGCGTGGTCCGTCGAGCTGGTCATCGCCGTGCTGGCGTGCGCGTTCCTCACCGTGGTGCTGGCCCGGCTCAGCCCGCGCTCCCTCGGGCACCGGTACCCCGGCAGGGTCCTCGCCGCGATCTCCCGGCCGCTCGTCGGGGTCCGGGTGCTCGCGGGGCCGCTGGTCCGGGTCGCCGGGACGGAGATCGACGAGGACCCCCTGCGGGACGTCGTGGAGCGCGTCGGGGACGGCGACGGGTCCGACCAGGACGAGCGGGCCATGGTCCGCTCCGTGCTGGGGCTCGGCGACACGCTGACCCGCGAGGTGATGGTGCCGCGCACCGACATGGTGACGACGGCCGAGGACACCCCGCTGCGCAAGGTGCTGTCGCTGCTGCTGCGCTCCGGGTACTCCCGGGTGCCCGTGGTCGGCGAGCAGGTCGACGACCTCAAGGGGGTGCTGTACCTCAAGGACCTCGTCCGCCGGGTGCAGGACGACGGCGAGGAGGCGGCCGACGCCCCGGCCGTCTCGCTGGTCCGCCCCGCGGTGTTCGTCCCGGAGTCCAAGCCCGTGGACGAGCTGCTCCGTGAGCTGCAGGCCGGGGCGTCGCACATCGCGATGGTGGTCGACGAGTACGGCGGCATCGCCGGCCTGGTGACCATCGAGGACGCGCTCGAGGAGATCGTCGGCGAGCTGACCGACGAGCACGACCCGTCCGCGCCCCAGGTCGAGGACCTCGGCGGCGGCACCTACCTCGTCCCGGCGCGCCTCGCGAAGGACGAGCTGGGCGAGCTGTTCGGGCTCGAGGTCGACGACGACGACGTGGACACCGCCGGCGGCCTGCTGGCCAAGGCCCTCGGCAAGGTGCCGATCCCCGGGTCCGCGGGCGAGATCCACGGTCTGCGCCTCGTGGCCCAGGGCACCGAGGGGCGGCGCAAGCGCGTCGCCCGGGTGCTGGTGAGCCGAGTCCCCGAGGCCGACCCGGACGGCCGCGACCCGCGCGAGACGCCGGAGACCACCGGGTCCCGCGTCCCGCGGGACGCCCGCGACGGCGGCGGCACCCCCGCCCGGGGCGTGCCTGCCGGCCGTCCCCCGACCACCCCCACCCGCTCCCCGCACCAGTGACGGAGACCCCCGTGACCCACCGCTCCGGCTTCGCCTGCCTCGTCGGCCGCCCCAACGCCGGCAAGTCCACGCTCACCAACGCGCTCGTCGGCCAGAAGGTCGCGATCACGTCCGGCCGCCCCCAGACCACCCGGCACACCGTGCGGGGCATCGTGCACCGCCCCGAGGCCCAGCTGGTGCTCGTCGACACCCCGGGGCTGCACCGGCCGCGCACGCTGCTCGGCGAGCGGCTCAACGCCCTGGTGCGGGACACCCTGACGGAGGTCGACGTCGTGGGTTTCTGCCTGCCGTCGGACCAGAAGGTCGGCCCCGGGGACCGGTTCATCGCCGAGCAGCTCGCGCAGCTGGGGCGCCGCACGCCCGTCGTCGCGCTCGCGACCAAGGCCGACCTGGTCGGCAAGCAGCGGCTCGCCGAGCACCTGCTCGCGGTGTCGCAGCTCGGGGAGTGGGCGGACATCGTGCCGGTCTCGGCCGAGTCGGGGTACCAGGTGGACGTCGTGGAGCAGGTGCTGGTCTCGCACCTGCCCGAGGGTCCCGCGCTGTACCCGGAGGGCGAGCTGACCGACGAGCCCGAGGCCGTCATGGTCGCCGAGCTGGTCCGCGAGGCCGCGCTCGAGGGCGTGCGCGACGAGCTGCCGCACTCCCTGGCCGTCGTGGTCGACGAGATCGTGCCCCGCCCCGCCGCCGAGGGCGAGCAGCCGCTGCTGGACGTCCGCGTGCACCTGTTCGTCGAGCGGGACAGCCAGAAGGCCATCGTCATCGGCAAGGGCGGCGCCCGGCTGCGGGAGGTCGGCACCCGGGCGCGGCGCGGCATCGAGGCCCTGCTCGGCTCCCGCGTCTACCTGGACCTGCACGTGAAGGTCGCCAAGGACTGGCAGCGCGACCCCAAGCAGCTCGGCCGGCTGGGCTTCTGATACCCGGTGACCAGCGAGACGGACGACGGCACGACCGCCACGACCACCGCCGCCACGGCGGCGCCCGACGCCGCGCGCCCGGACGGCACCGCCGGGCCGGGGCGACCGCTGCGGGAGGGCGATAATCGCGACGTGCGCTACCGGACCGCAGCCGGGACCGTCGTGGGGGCGATCGTCCTCGCGGTCCTCGGGGCGCTCATGGGACCGCAGTGGGCGCCGGTGCCGATGACCGACCCGCTGGTCGTCCAGGCGTCGTCGACGGCGATCCCCGGCGGCGTCGAGACGGGGCCGTACCAGGTGCGGAGCACCGTCGTGGAGGTCGAGCTGGACGGCGGCACCGTCGAGGCGCAGGTGCTGATGCCCCTCGGCGTCGCCGGCGACGTCCCCGGCGTGGTGTTCGTGCACGGCGCGGGGACCGGGGCGTTCACCGACGCGTTCGTCGACCAGGCCCGGGCGCTCGCGGAGGCCGGCGTGGCCACGATCGTGCCGGACAAGCGCCTCGACACCTACACCGTCCGGCACCGCGACTACGTGACGATGGCCGACGACTACCTGCGCTCGTTCGACCTGCTGCGCGGCCTCGACGGCGTCGACCCCGACCGGGTCGGCGTCTACGCCGAGAGCGAGGGCGCCTGGATCGCCCCGGTGATGGCGGTCGACCAGCCCGACATCGCGTTCGTCGTGCTGGTGTCGGCCCCCGTCGTCCCGCCCCGGCAGCAGGCGGCGTTCGCCGTCGACTCCTACCTGCGCAACACCCAGGTGCCGCAGCAGGTGTTCCGCGCGATCCCGCGCGCCGTGGGGATGTCCCTGCCCGGCGGCGGCTTCGAGTACGCCGACTTCGACGTCGCGCCCTACCAGCGGCAGCTGACCCAGCCGGTGCTCGTCGCGTACGGCACCGCGGACGCCTCGATGCCGCTGGTGCAGGGCGCGGAGCAGATCATCCGGGACGTCGCGATCGCGGGGAACACCGCGTACACCGTGCGCTACTACCGCGGGGCCGACCACGGCATCCGGGTGGACGGCGTCGTCGCCCCGACGTTCCTGCGGGACCTCACGGGCTGGGTGCAGGGGCTGCCGGAGACGGGTTCGGCGTGGCCGCGGATCGCGGGCGACCAGCCGACGCAGCTCTACTGGGCCGCCCCCGTGCCGCAGCCCCGCTGGCTCGGCGACGGCGACGTGCTCGTGTTCCTGGTGCTCGGCGCGGTCGGGCTGGTCGTGCTGCTCCCCGTCGGACGCTGGGGGGTCGTCGGCGTCCGGCACCTGCGCGGGCGGGACGCCGCCCCCGGGAACGACGCCGCGCTCTCCCGCCGGCTCGCCCTCCTCGCGGGGTCCTCCGTCGCGACGGTCGTCGTGCTGGTCTGGTACCTGGTCGCGGTCGCGCGCCTGGCGCTCGGGTACGAGCGCAACGGCTGGGTGGTGCAGGGCGGCTGGCTGGGCGTGCGGCTGCTCGGGCTGGTGGCCGTGCTCGCGGCCTCGGCGGTCGTCGTGCGGCTGCGGCAGCTGCGGCTGGCCGGGCAGCCGCTCGCCCGGGGGGCCGTGGGGCACGTGCTGCTGTGGGGCACGTGCGTCGCGAGCGCCGCGCTGCTCGTCGTGCTCGCGTACTGGGGCGTGTACCAGCTCGGGATCTGAGGGCGACCACGCCCGGAACCGGGTGGGTGGTGCGCGTGGGGCGGGTGGTACCGGCAGGATAGGGGTCCGACCGGGTGACGAGACGAGGGCAGCACGGGTGCGGACGACATGGGGATCGGCCACCGACCGGGGTCGCGTGCGGGCGCTGAACGAGGACGCGCTGCTCGCGCACCCACCCGTCTTCCTGGTGGCGGACGGCATGGGCGGGCACGAGGCGGGCGACGTCGCGAGCCGGCTGGCCGTCGAGGAGT
>DAMBCY010000032.1:0-11015 GCA_032056255.1 Cellulomonas sp.
ACGGGTGAACCTCACCGCCACCCCAACGTCCCGCCGCAGCCCGCCGTCTCACCTCACGACAGGATCACCGCGGCCGGACGGCCGGGGGGCGAACGGGGCCGAGGAGGTCGGGTGGCGCGGCAGGAGCAGGTGGCGGCGTTCGTCGCCGAGCGCGGCCCCGCGCTGGTCGGGTACGCCCGGATGCTCACGGGCGACCACGACAGCGCGCAGGACCTCGTCCAGGACGCCCTGGCCAAGGCCTGGTCCCGGTGGCGGGCCGGCGCTGACATCGAGTCGCTCGACGCCTACGTGCGGCGGGCGGTGCTCACCACCTACCTCGACCAGTACCGCCGCGGCCGCCTGTGGCGGCGGCGCGCGCACCTGTTCGCCACGCCCGAGGCCGCCGCCGGGCACGCCGTCCCCACCGAGACGGCCGCCGACCTCGCGGCCGCCCTGCAGCAGCTGGCCCCGCGCGAGCGCGCCTGCGTGGTGCTCCGGTTCTACGAGGACCTCACCGTCGCGGGGATCGCCGCGCGGCTCCAGGTGTCCGAGGGCGCGGTCAAGCGGTACCTGTCGGACGGGACGCGGCGCCTCGGCGTGCTGCTGGGTGACGAGCGCCCACCCGTCGAGACCATCCAGGTGCGGACGGAGGACCGGCGATGAACGAGGACGACCTGCGCTCCGCGTTCGACGACCTCGCCCGCCGGGGCGCGGACGAGCAGGCCGCACGCCTGCGCCGCGGCGACGGGCTGCCCGCCGGGTGGATCGCCGCGGCGGCCCGCCGGCGGCGACGGCACCGGAGCGCGGTCGGCGTGGTGGCGGGCCTCGCGCTGCTGGCCGGCGTCGCGGTCGCCGGAGCGGTGGCCGTCGGGCTGCCCGGGCCCGTGCCGCCGGCGACACCCACGCCGGCGCCCCCGTCGCCCACCACGCAGCCGACACCGACCGGGTCGCCGGACTCGACGCCCGAGCCGACGTCCACCCGCCCGGTGGACGGGGACGGCGCCGCCGGCTCGACCGGCGTCCTGCGTGCCTACCCCACCGCCCCCGGGGCGGCGTGGACCACGCCGGGCGACGCCCTGTGGCCGTACCTCGCGCCGGACGACGACCCGATCGTCGGGGACGCGACCGCGAGCTACCCCGCGTTCCTGCCGTTCCGGGCGCTCGTCGCCGACGGCACGTGGCTGGTCGCCGGCGGCTCGCTGGCCGGCGAGAGCAGCGCGGCGGTCGACGCCGGCACCGGCGACGTCCGGTGGACGCGGGAGCCCTCGATGATGTGCGGCGGCGTGCACGACGAGCTGTTCGTGTGCCTCCAGGACGGGGACGTCGTCCTCGTCGACCCCGCCGACGGCGCACCCGTCCGCACGGTGCTGGTGCCGCAGCCCGGCGCAGGGGTCCAGGGGATCGCCGTGGTCGGCGACCTCGCCGCCGTGCACTCCGCCCTCGGCGACGACGTCCGTGTCGACGTCCTCGACCTGCGCACCGGCGACGGCTCCGGGACGGTGCTGCGCGACCGGGTGGACCCCGAGCGCCCGGTGGGCGACGCCGTCACGTACTGGGAGCGCTCGGGGACGGTCGTCCGGTTCCTGGGGGTGCAGCACACCGTCGTGGTCGACACCGCGACGGCGACGGTCCTCGCGCCCGACGTCGACCAGGACACCGGCGTGCGCGCCGACGGCTGGGTCGAGGGCTGGGCCGCCGACGGGACGCTGCACGCCGTGGGTCCGCAGGGGCAGGACCACCCGCTCCCCGGCGCCCCCACGCGCACGCTGCCGGTGTGGGCGCCGCAGGAGGGCCGGACGGTGCCCCTCCTCACCGGGTCCGACCCGTCCGACGGGGTCGCGGACGCCGTGCACGCCGTGGACCCGGCGACCGGCCTGGAGCTGTGGACGTTCCCCGGCGCCGACACCGTCCTGGCGGTCGGCGGACGGACGGCCGTGCTCCGTGCCCCGGACGCGCTGGTCGGCGTGGACCTGACGAGCGGCACCGAGCTCTGGCGGGCAGGCAGCAGGACCGGCACGGTCGTCGGGTACGACGGCACGCGGTTCGTCCTCGCGGACGACGCCGGGACCGCGTCGGCCGTCGACGCGTCCGACGGGGCCGTCGCGTGGTCGACCACGGTGCCGGGGCGGCTCGTGGCGGCGGACGGCACGCTCGCGGTCGTGGGGGCCGACGGCTCGCTCACCGCGCTGCCACCCTCGTCCTGATCGCGGCCCGCCACGCCCCGGGCGAGGCAACGGTTCGCGGCCGCCGCACGTCATGGGAGGGTGACGGCGGCCGCTGACGGCCGCGCACGGGCAGGGGGGCGGACGTGGGCAGCTGGGAGGACGCCCTCGACACGCTCGTCCGCGAGCGCGGCGGGGCGCTGGTCCGCTACGCCACCCTGCTGACCGGTGACCCGCGCGAGGGCGAGGACCTCGCTCAGGAGGCCCTGGTGCGGACCTTCTCCCGCGCGCGGGGCAGCCTGCGCGAGCCCGCCGCCGTCGAGGGGTACGTCCGCCGGGCGATCCTCAACGCGTACCTCGACGGCCACCGGCGACGGCGCCTCTGGGCCTCCGTCCGGCACCTCGTCGCACGGCCCGAGTCCGTCCCGCGCACGACCGGGCCGCCGACGAGCGCACGGACGTCGAGGTCGCGCTGACGCACCTCGCCCCGCGGCTGCGCGCCGCCGTGGTCCTGCGGTTCTACGACGACCTGACCGTCCCCGAGATCGCGCGCCGGCTCGGCGTGTCCGACGGGGCGGTGAAGCGGTACCTGCACGAGGGCGTGACGGCGCTGGAGCGGCTGCTCGGCCCCGTGCGCCCGCACACCGACGACGAGCACGAGATCGACCTCACCACGACCGGGAGGACCACATGACCCTCGACCTCGAGCGCGCGCTGCGCGCCGCCGTCGACGACGGCCCCGCCACCCACCGCCCGCTCGGCGGACCCGGCGGCACCCTCGCCCTGCGAGCCCGGGTGCGCCGACGCCGTGCCGCCCGCACCGCCGGCCGGGCGACCGTCGGGGCCGGGGCCGCCTGCGCGGTCGGGCTCGGCGCGATCGGCTGGCACCGCACGCCCGACACCCCGCCGCCCGCCGCCTCCGCGAGCAGCACCGCCCCGGACGCGCCCGCGGCGACGCCGAACCCGGTGCTCCCGGCTCGGCCGGTGACGCCGAGCACGTCCGCGCTCTGCGGCCTGGCGACCGCCGACCTGCCCGACGACCCGGGCGACGTCACGGTGACGCTGGGCCTCCCGGGCGTCGACCTCGACGCCGGCCGGCTCGTCGGGCGGTCCGTCGGGAGCTCCGTGCCCGTCTGGCTCACGGTGCCCGCCGACGCCGGGGGCACGGCGGCGGATCCGTCCGCCGAGTCGCTGACCAACGCGGAGATCCTGCTCGTGCAGGACGACGCCGTCGTGGCGGTCGCCGACTCCGCCGCCTCGGTCGTGTCCGTCGACGACCCGACCGCGGCGATGCTCGAGCGGGCTCAGGCCGGCACCGCCGGTACCGGGGAGCTGCACGCGTGCCCCGGGACCGCGCCCGAGGGACTCGCCGGGGCGGTGCCGGCAGCCGGGGACTACCAGCTGCTGGCCGTCGGCGAGCTCGCACGCGACGGCGGTGGCCGCGTGCGCCGCGCCGTCTCGCAGACCGTCCCGATCACGCTGCTGCCCGAGCAGGCGCTGCTGCCCGCCGACGCCGACGGGCTGCCCGCCGACTTCCCGCTCGCCGCGGTCCCGCTGATCGGCGACCGGGTGCTCGCGGCCTCCCCGCTCGGGGCCGACGGCTGGCAGGTCACCGTGCCGGCCGACGGGACCGACGCGCTCCAGCGGGCCTCCGACGCCCTCGGGAACGTCCTCGGCTCCGCGATCTCGAACCGGCTGACCGGCAGCACGGGCGACGTCGCCGCCGACCTGTCGGGCGCGGAGACCGCGGCGTGGCAGGCAGCGGTGACGCTCGACACGGCGCGTGCCGGCCGGACGTCCGACGACGAGCGGGGCGGGCCGTACACGGGGTACTCCTGGGGCGGCGGGTCGTTCTCGCTGACCTCGGACGCCCTGGAGATCGAGGTCCGGGAGCAGACGGACGGGGGCGTGAACAGCCTGGTCTACCGGGTCGCACCGCGCTGAGGCCGCGGTGAGGCGGCGCAGAGCCGGGCCGCGGCCGCGGCCTCGCAGGGGTCCGGCACCACGACGCCCGCCGTCGCCCACCGTCGCCCGTCGCTGTCCCGCGTCGCCCCGGCGTACAACCTCCGGCCGCCGCCGGTCGTCCAGCACACGAGAGGATGACCCGGAGCAGGAGGATGCATGGCCACGGAGGACGAGGTGGTCGCGGCGCTCGCCCGCGACCGCGGTCGGGCGCTGGTGGGCTACGCCTACCTCCTGACCGGCTCGATGAAGGACGCGGAGGACCTCGTCCAGGACGCCCTGGTCAAGACGGTGCTGCGTGCACGGTCCGGCCTGACCGTCGACACCGCCGAGGCGTACGTCCGGCGGGCGGTCCTCACGACCTTCATCGACAGCCACCGCCGCCTGCGCCGGTGGCGCGACGCCCTCCCCCGGCTCGGGCACGAGAGCACGCTCCCCGTCCCCGACACCGCCGACCGGGTCACCGCCCAGGTCGACGTGCGCGCGGCTCTCGCGACACTGCCCCGCCGGGAGCGGGCGTGCGTGGTCCTGCGCTACTACGACGACCTCCCGCTCGCGGAGATCGCCGAGACGCTCGGGGTGAGCGTCGGCGCCGTGAAGCGGTACCTGTCCACCGGGACCCACCGGCTCGAGGGCATCCTCGGCGCCGTGGACGACCGCGCCGAGCGCGACGCCGAGAGGAGCACGCTGTGATGGACCTCAGCCACGCGTTCGACGAGATCGCGGACGACGCCGGCCGGCAGGCCGATCTGGGACCGGTCGAGGGGATCGTGCGGCGGCGCCGACGGCGACGGACCGTGCGACACACCGTCGTCGGGGCGGGCGCGCTCGCCGTCGTCGGGGGGCTCGCGTTCGCCGGGACCAGCCTCGCCGCCTGGCGCGCACCGGAGCCGCAGCCCGCGATCACCGGGCCGGCCCCGACGCCCACCCCGGACGTCAGCCCCGCACCGGACGGTGCGCTCCCGCTGAAGGACCCGTACGTGCCCCGCTGGGACGGGACCGCGGCGATCTCCTCGGACATGCCCGGTCCCGGGTACGAGGGGGAGGACGCGGTGCTCGAGGACGGCGACTACGTCGTCGGCGTCCTCGACGTCGACCCGGAAGCCCGCGTCCTGCACGTCTCGATCAACGGGTTCTCCGGCGACGCGGACGGGTCGGGCGTCGTCGACGAGGCGTTGCGCCCCCACACCCTGCCGGTCGCTCCGGACGCCGTCGTGACGGGGTTCTGCCAGGACGCCGACGGGACGCTGACCCAGCGGGCCCTGACCCTGGAGACGCTCCAGGAGGCACCCGGGCCCGGCTGCGACGGCCCCGACCCGGACGCGGTCGAGCGGGACGTGTTCTGGGCGGACGTCCGGGGCGGTCTCGTCCGGCAGATCGTCGGGCAGGGCTGGCCGCGCACCACCGGCACCGAGGTGACCCCACCGCCCAGCACGATGCCGCTGGCCGACCCCTGGGTGAGCCGCTGGACCGGGCAGACGACCGTGTCCGACTCGACGGGTCCCGAGGAAATGCTCCCGGACGGCGACTACTACGCCGACGTCACCGCCGTCGACCCCGCGGCCCGGACGATCACCGTCGACATCCTGACCTTCTACGGCGGTGACGCGGCGGACGAGTACCTCCGGGTGCACGAGCCCGAGCGGTACGCCGAGACGGGCGGCGCCCTGAACGACTACGCGCTCTCGAACCAGTCCGACCGCCTGCGCACGCTGCACCTGGCCGACGACGCCATCATCACCGGCGCGTGCTGGGACGGCGAGATCTCCCAGCGCGCCCGGGTGCTGGACGACCTCACCGAGATCACCACCGTCGACTGCCCGGACTGGCTGTCGTACGCGGGCGGGGACCCGAGGCCGCAAGGGTTCTGGGTCGACGTCCGCGGCGGCGCGGTCGCCCAGCTGGTCGGGCAGTACCTCCCGTGACCGTCGCGCGGACGGCCCGGGGCAACGTTCCGGGCCGCCCGCGCGTCTAGGTCTGTGGGGACAGGAACAGAGCAGGAGGGGCCGCGGTGGCGTACGGGGACGAGGCGATCGCGACGCTGACGCGCGACCGCGGCACAGGGCTGGTGGCGTACGCGTACCTGCTGACCGGTGACATGCGGGACGCGCAGGACGTGGTGCAGCACGCGCTCGTCCGCACCGTCGTCCGTGCCCCGGGGACCGACGACGTCGCCACCGAGGCGCTCGTCCGGCGCACGATGCTCACCGCCTTCGTGTCGGGCCGCCGACCCGGGCACCGTCGTCCGGGCCTCCCGGCACCCCGTCCCGCGCAGGACCAGCCGTCCGCCCCGCCCCGGACCGCCCTGCACGAGGCGCTGCTCGCCCTGCCGCCCCAGGAACGTGCGTGCGTCGTGCTGCACCACGTCGACGGCCTCGACGCCGACCGGATCGGCAGCGTGCTCGACCTCAGCACCGGCACCGTCCGCCGGCACCTCGCGCACGGACGCTGGCTGCTCGAGGCCGCCGGCGTGCGCACCCAGGTGGAGGTGCGGCCGTGACCCCGCTCGGGCGCGCGCTCGCCGACATCGCGGCCGGCGCGCTCGACGCCGCACCCGAGCAGCCCGTCGAGCTGGTGCTCGCGCACCGGCGCCGACGCCGGACGGCGCTGCGCGGAGCCGTCGCCGGCGGGGCGCTGGCGACCGCAGGCGTGCTGCTGCTGACGGGAACCACCCTCGCGGACCGGGGGGACGACGGCGACGCCGCGTCCGCCGCGGTGACCGGGAGCCCGGCGGCGCCCTGAGGCGGTCGCGCCGACCACGGAAGGGCGGGCCGGAGCCGGCGACGCCGACGCCCCTCGGGACCGGCCGGGCCCGACGCGCCCCGCGTCAGCCCGCGGAGCCGTCCGCCAGCGCCTCGGCCACCGTCTCGCGGATCGTGAACACCTGGGTCAGCGCCGTGACACGGAAGACCTTGAGCAGCCGCTCGGAGTCGATGACCAGCTGGAGCCGGCCCTCCACGCCACGCACCCGCTTCAGCACGCCCACGAGCAGCCCCAGGCCGGTGGAGTCCATGAACCGCACCTCGGTGAGGTTCACGACCAGGTCGGTGTGGCCCGCGTCGACGAGCGCGGTGAGCCGCTCCCGCAGCGTCGGGGCGGTGTACACGTCGATCTCGCCCGTCACGTCGACGACCGTCCGGCCGTCGACCGTCCTGCTGGCCACGCTCACGTCCACCGGTGCTCCCCTCGCCGGTCGCCATTCAAACAGACCCAGGAGCGGGTGTCGGAATTCCTGCCCTCCTGCGGGTGGGTCGGCACCGGCGCGCCGCTCGGTGAGCGGGCACCGGGCCCTCCACAGGGAGCGAGGACGTGCGTCGTCCCCAGGCCCGACCACCCGGGAGCCCCACCGGGGCGGGGCGGCTCCTACCGTGACGGGCATGACGGCAGAGCACCTCGCACCCACCGTGGCCGGGAACGGCTCACGGCGCGACGTGCCCGAGCACGCCCCCGGAACCGGCCCGAGCACGCGGCTCGTCGCGACCGGCCCCGGACCCGCGCTCGCCGAGCTGCTCGCCGAGCTCGACCCCTGCGGTGCGGACGCGTACACGCGGGTCGAGTACGTCGCCGCCTGCGCCCGCCTCGCCGCATGGGCCCACGCCCGGATGGCCGAGGGCGCCGCCGCGCTCGCCGAGCACCCGGACCTGCAGCCGCCACCGCAGGAGGCACCGGGACGCCAGGTGGTGACGCGCGAGGACCAGGCAGCGACCTCGCTCGCGTGGCGGCTCCAGGCACCCCGCCACGAGATGCACGCCCTCGTGCGCGCCGGCAACGCGTACCGCGGCACCCTCGCTGCCACGGGCAGGGCCGTCGCCGGCGGGCAGATCGACGCCCGACGCGCCCAGGTCCTCGTCGAGCGGCTGCACGACCAGCCCGAGCACGTCGCCGCGTCCGTGCAGGACCTCGTCCTCCCGCACGCCCCCGGGCGCACCGCCACCCAGGTCCGCCAGGACGTGGAACGCGCCCTCATCGAGGTCGACCCCGGCCGGAGCGCCGAACGTCACGAGCGGGCCCGAGCCGGCCGCCGGGTGTCCCGGCCCCAGGTGCTCCCGGACGGGATGGCCGGCCTCTGGGTCGTCCTGCGCGCCGCCGACAGCGTGCAGGTCGACACCGTGCTGGAGCAGTGCGCTCGCGCCGCCCGCGCCCACGGCGACCCGCGCACGCCCGAGCAGCTCCGCGCCGACGGGCTCCGTGACCTCGTCCCGCGACCCGCCGACGCCGGACCCTCCCTCGCGGGGAGCAGCCGCCGGGGCGAGGACGGCGGCGCCTCCGGGAGCCCGCACGTGTCGGTGCACGTCGCCGTCACCGTTCCGCTCAGCACCCTCGTCGGGCAGGACGACGCACCCGCCGATCTGGCCGGGTACGGCCCCATCGGCGCCGCAGAGGCCCGGGAGCTGGCCGCGGACGGCATCTGGCGGCGGATCCTCACCGACCCGGTCTCCGGCACCGTGCTCGACGTCGGGCGCACCCGCTACCGACCCGGCGCAGCCCTCGCGGAGCACGTGCGCCAGCGCGACCGGCACTGCTCCGCTCCCGGCTGCGTCGTCCCGGCCGACCGTGCCGAGCTGGACCACACGCTCGACTTCCACGGGCGGCCCGGGTCACCACCCGGAACGACGCGGGGGACCACCTCGGCGGGCAACCTCGGACCGCTGTGCCGACGGGACCACCGGCTGAAGACCGCCGGCGGCTTCACCCTGCGCCAGACCGAACCCGGCATCTACGAGTGGGTCGCACCCACGGGGCACCGCTACCGGGTCCAGCCCGGTGTCGACGGCCCGGTCGAGCTGCTCGGGATGGCTCCGGGCCAGGAGCCCGGGGCGAACCGCACGGCATCACCCGGCCGGAGCTGAGCCGCGACGTCCCTCGACGGCCGGTCGAGGACGGCGAGCACCGGGTACCCCCCGGTCACGGGATGGTCAGCACCGAAGACCACCGGCTGCCCGTCCGGGGGGACCTGCACCGCACCCGGCACCAGCGGCTCCGACGGCAGCTCGCCTCGGTCAGCTCGGCGCACCGGCGGTCCGGCCAGGCGCAGGGCGAGGCGGTTGCTCGCGGGGCTCACGGTGTACGTCCCCGCGCAGAGGCGGTCCAGGGCATCAGCGGCGAACCAGTCCGGGCGAGGTCCCTGCTGGACCCGCAGCACCGCCGTGCCGCCCGATGCGCTGCACGCCGGTGCGGGTTCCGGCCACGGCTGTGCGGACTCCTGCACCATCGATCCGGCCCGCAGCACGTCGCCCGCCCGCACCGGCGCCGGACCGATCCCCGCGAGCTGGTCCGTCGCCCGCGAACCCAGCACCGGGTCCACGTCGACGCCACCGCGCACCGCCAGGTAGACCCGCAGCCCCCGGGTCGCCTGCCCCACCCGCACCACGCCTCCCGCCGGCACGCGGACCGCGGTGCGCGGGGCGAGCGGCATCTCGTCCCGCCACACGGGGACCTCCGCCCCGGTGAGCGCGACGACACCGGCCCGACGGAACCGGAGCTCCAGGCCGCCGAGCAGCACCTCGAGCCCCGCGGCGTCCGGGGCGTTCCCGACCAGCCGGTTCGCGAGCCGCAGCGCACCGCTGTCCGCCGCGCCCGATCGCCCGACGCCCACGGCGGCCAGTCCGGGACGCCCGCGGTCCTGGACGAGGGTCAGGGCTCCCGGCGCGATCACCTCGATGGAGCCTGTGTCTCCGGGCCGGCCGATCCCGGGGGCGACGGGGGGCTCGGGCGGCGACGGCTCCCAGCCCGAGGACTCGGCCACGGTGGCCGCAGCGCTGCCGGGCACCGTGAGCGCCTGCCGCTCGACCACGAACCGCACCCTCGTCCCCGGGCGCAGCAGCGCGGGCGGGTCGCGGCGCACGTCGAACAGCGGGGTGTCGCAGGTGCCCAGCAGCTGCCAGCCTCCGGGCGTCGCCGCGGGGTACACCGCCGCGAACTCACCGGCGACGGCGACCGACCCCGCCGGCACCTGGGCGCGCGGCGACGAGCGTCGCGGGACGTGCAGCGCGGGATCAAGTCCCGTCAGGTACGCGAACCCGGGCATGAACCCGCCGAACGCGACGGTGTACGTCACCGCCGTGTGCCGACGCACCACCTGGTCCGTGCTCAGCCCGGCGGCGGCGGCGATCTCGGCCAGGTCGGCGCCGTCGTACCGCACGGGCAGCACCACGGGCGCGGCGGCGCGAGCCGGGTCGGTGACCGCCGGCGCCGGCGGCGGCGCGATCCCCAGGACGGCACCCTCGGCGGCGCGGGCCACCGGCGCCACCGCGTGCGCGGCAGCCCGCGCGGTACCGAACCGCACGAGCACGGTCCGCGCGGCGGGGACGATGTCGACGACACCGGCGGGCGGGTCCGCCCGGAGCGCGGCGTCGAGCGCCCGGACGGCGTCGATCCCGGGGAGGTCCGCGAGCACGGCGTCGGGACCGTAGGCGACGACGCGCGGCCGCGGCCCTCCTGGGCCCGGGTCGCGGTTCACGGTGCGACCGGCCGCACCACGATGTCCGCCGCCTCCAGGGCGGTCCGCACGGCGGTGGCGACGGCGACCGCGCCCGGGGTGTCGGAGTGCACGCAGAGCGACTCCGCGTCGACGGCCACGTCGCCGCCGCCGACGCTCGCCACGACGCCGTCCCGGACCAGGCGGACGGCGCGCGCTGCGGCGACCTCGGGGTCGGTGACGAGCGCCCCCGGCTCGTCGCGCGGGACGAGGGTGCCGTCGGGCCGGTAGCCCCGGTCGACGAAGGCCTCGGCCACGGTCCGCAGGCCCGCGGCGCGGCCGTGCCGGAGGACGGCGGACCCGGGCAGCCCGACGAGGGCCAGGCCGGGGTCGACGCCCGCCACGGCGGCGACGACGGCGCGGGCCTGGTCGTCGTCGTGCACGATCCGGTTGTAGAGCGCGCCGTGCGGCTTGACGTACCCGACGTGGGCGCC
>DAMBCY010000032.1:11025-18228 GCA_032056255.1 Cellulomonas sp.
GCCGACGGTCCGCGCGACGGCCTGCAGGGCGCCGATCTGGAACGCGATCTCGTGCGTGAGGACGTCGGGGGCGACGTCGAGCCGTCGCCGCCCGAACCCGGTGAGGTCGCGGTACCCGACGTGCGCCCCGACGGCGACGCCGCGTGCGACGGCGGTCCGGCACGTCGCGGCCATGATGGCCGGGTCGCCGGCGTGGGCGCCGCAGGCGACGTTGGCGCTGCTCACGATCCGGAGCAGGGCGTCGTCCGTCCCGGGATCCCCGATCGTCCAGGGGCCGAGCCCCTCGCCGAGGTCGCAGTTCAGGTCGATGTGCGTGGCCACGCGCCCCATCCTGCCGCGCGACCGCGTGCCCGTGCGGCGACGGGTCCGGCCGCTCCGGGGCCCGGGTGCGCGACACCCCCGGGTACCGGGCCGGTCGGACCCGTCGCACGCTGCTGCTGCTACTTCACCGACTTGATCGGCATGACCATGAACGCCGAGCTGAACACCAGGATGATCGCCCAGACGAAGATGATCACGTAGCTGCCGCTGGAGATGGCCAGCAGGATCGCGACGAGCGGCTGGGTGAGCATCTGCGGCAGGTTCGTGGCGATGGTGAGCACGCCCATGTCCTTGCCGGCGTTCGCGCCCTTGTTCGGCAGCACCTGCGTCATGAGCGCCATGTCGATGGACATGTAGCAGCCGTAGCCGAGGCCGAGCACGGCGGCCATGACGAGCATGCCGGTCTCGGTGCGCCACAGCAGCGGCACGACGTAGGACGCGGCCATGATCACCGACGAGAGGAACACGAACGGCTTGCGGGCCTGGAACTTGTCGGACAGGTAGCCGGAGACGACGGACGACAGGATGAGCGTGACGAGCTGGATCGTCGACATCAGGCCGATGGTGATGTTCGACTGGGTGTCGGACTGCCCGATGTAGTCGCGCAGGATGTACAGCTGGTAGGCGACGACGCCCTGGTACCCGAGGTACATGAAGAACCGGCCGAAGAACGCCCAGCCGAAGTCCGGGTGCTTGCGCGGGCTGACCCAGAACTGGGAGAAGAACTGCTTCCAGGAGAACGGCTCGACGACCATGTCCGTGGTGGACGGCTCGCGGTTCGAGGCGACGAACACGAGGCAGACCAGGAAGATGCCGACGCCGAAGATGACGTAGCCGAGCGGCAGGTTCCGGTTGGCGATCCAGCCGCCGAAGATGATGCCGAGCGTGCCGCCACCGGTCTGCGCCGCGCCGATGAACCCGGAGGCCACGCCGCGCTTGTGCGGCTCGACCCGGTCGGCGAGCACGGTCGCCAGCGGGCCGTTCATCACGTTGAGCATGACCGAGGCGATGACCCAGAAGATGCCGATGCCGAGCATCGAGGACTGCGGGGCGAGCATCGCGATGGCGGCGCCGCCGACGAACGAGCCGCCGAGGATGAACGGCGCGCGCAGGCCGAAGCGGGACCGCGTGCGGTCGGACAGGGCGCCGGCGAGCGGCTGGGCGAAGATCGTGAGGAACGACGAGACCGTCATGATCGTCGCCAGCGCCACGACCTTGTCGCCGCCACCCTCGGCGGCGTCGGTGATCTTCTGCACCGTGTTGGGCAGGAACACCGAGATGACCGCGTTGTAGAGCGCGAGCAGGAACAGGAAGTTGCCGGAGAGCGTCCAGATCAGCCGGCGGTAGAGGCCCGTGCTGAGGTTGTAGACCGGTCGTCCCGATTGCGAGTCGACGGTGACGGCGGCGGTGTCGGTAGCCATGCGGAGAGGTCCTTCTGTCCGGGGCGAGGTCGTCGTCGGCAGTGGCGGCGACCGGTGCTGCGTCCCTGGGCGGGGCCCGTGCGGGGTGCACGGGCCCTGCCCAGGGGTGTGTATCACGGGGTGGAGCGGTGGAGCCGGGACGAGCGGGTGGTGCTGTGCCCGCAGCAGGGCCGTCAGTCCGTGACGGCGGCCCGTGCCGCTGCCGCGAGCGCCGTGTGGGCCTCGCGGACGACGGTGGTGTCGAGCGCCGCGGTGAGCATCCGGGCGCCGCGCGCCCGCCACTCGCCGACCATCGACGGCCCGTCGCAGTGCATGCCGGCGACGATCCCGGCGGCTGCGGCGGCGTCCAGCACGCGCTGGACCATCGCCTCGATCTCGGGGCTGTCGCGGTAGGTCCGACCGCCGAGCCCGCTGCTGAGCGCGAGGTCGTACGGCCCGACGTAGGCGACGTCGACGCCGGGGACGGCGACGATCTCGTCGATGACCGCCAGGGCGCCTGCCGTCTCGATCTGCAGCACGCAGACCTGGTCGTCGCCCAGCGGCCCGGTGCCGGCGAGCGTGTCGTGGTCGGCCCAGATCGGGCCGTAGCTGCGGGTGCCGGAGACGGCGCCCGGGACGGTCGACGGGTACCGGCACGCGGCCACGGCGGTCCGGGCCTCGTCGGCGGACCCGATCATCGGGCCGACCCCGCCGTCCGCGCCGAGGTCGAGCGCCCGCGTGATCTGCACGGGGTCGCACGACTGGACGCGCACGAGCACGGCCGCGCCGGCCCCCTGCAGCACCCGCAGGGTCCCGGGCAGGGACGCCCAGGTGTTGAACCCGTGCTGCAGGTCGACGGTCAGGTAGTCGTACCCCGCCCGGGCCTCGACCTCGAGCAGCACGGGGTCGCCGAACGACCCCCACAGCCCGACGACGGCCTCGCCGGCCGCCCAGCGTTCCCTCAGGGTCGCCACGTCACGCCTCCAGCTCGGGCACGACGCCCTCGGTGATCCGGCGGCGGCGCTCGACGTACAGCGGCAGCGGATCGACGCCCTCGTCCTCGCGGAACCAGGCGAACGGGTCGGTGGAGGCGACGAGCGCGACGTTCGCCCACGCGGTGAGCGAGCCGGAGCGGATGACGACCTTGGCGCGCGGTGCCCAGGTCTCGATGAGCTCCTCGTGCGGGGCGGCGACGAACTCGGCGCCGGAGCCGGTGTAGACGTCCTGGAGCTCGGCGTAGAGCGACGGGTACCGGGTCTTCACCTCCGGGGCGAACCGCACCTCCTCGACGAACAGGTGCTCGCGCAGGGTGCGCAGGATCGTCAGGACGTCGACGGTGCCGGCGGTGAGGCCGAGGTCGACGACGTGCGCGCCGGCGGGGACGGGGAACCCGGCGTCGGTGACGAGCACGACGTCGGTGTGCCCGAGCGTGGCCAGCGCGCGGGCGAGGTCCGCGTGCAGGATGCGGTGGGGCTGCATGGTGCTTCCTCTCAGGTGGCGGGGACGGCGGACGGGGTGGCGGCCAGGAGCTGCTCGACCTGCGCCCGGGTGCGGTAGGACGGGACGGTCTCCCACTCCTCGCAGCACAGGCCGGCGACGGCCCCGGCGAACGCCGCGGCCCCGGCGAGGTCGCGACCCTCCCCGAGCGCGACGGACAGCCCGGCGTTGAAGCTGTCGCCGGCGCCGTTGGAGTCGACGACGTCCACGCGGTGCGCGGGGACCCGGGTGGAGCCGTCCGCGGTGAACACCTCGGCCCCGTCCTCGCCGAGCGTCATGACGACCGCACGGGCGCCCCGGGCGAGGAGCTGCGCGGCGATGTCGGCGTTCGGCACGGACGAGTCCGGCGGCAGCCCGACGGTCAGCCGGGCCTCGGTCTCGTTCGGGGTGAGCACGTCGACGGCGGACAGGTCGACGTCCCGCAGGTCCACGGCGGGCGCGGGGTTGAGCACGGTGGTGACGCCCGCGGCGTGCGCGCGCGCGAGCCCGTGCAGGGCGGTCGCCAGCGGGATCTCGAGCTGCGCCAGCACGACGTCGGCCGACGTGACCGTCGCGGCCGCGGCGTCGACGTCGGCGGGCGAGAACAGCTCGTTCGCGCCCATGTCGACGACGATGACGTTGCGCGCCCGGACGTCCTTGATGATCATGCCGACGCCCGTGGGCCGCTCGCCGGTGACGCGCAGGTGGGTGGTGTCCACCCCCTCGTCCCGCATGAGGTCGGCGAACCCGCGCCCGAAGGCGTCGTCCCCCACGACGCCGACGTACGCGACGTCGGCGTCGAGGCGGGCGGCCTGCACGGCCATGTCCGAGCCCTTGCCGCCGTAGGTCTGCCGGTAGTCGCGGCCGACCAGGGTCTCCCCGGGCTGCGGGATCCGGTCGGCGGTGAGGACGAGCGCCTCGGCGTAGGAGCCGAGTACGCAGATCCGGGCCCGGCGGGTCGCGGGGGCGGCGGCGGGGCGGTGCTCAGTAGGCATCGGCGTCGCCCACGAGGCCGTCGACGATCTGCGTCGCCGAGGAGGTGCCGACCAGCTCCGCGCCGGCCTCGAACAGCTCGCGCATCTTCTCCAGCGAGTTGACCTTGCCGGAGACCTTCACCCGGGTGGGGGCGTGGGTGTTCTCGACCAGGATCCGCACGTCCTCGACGGTCGCGGCGCAGCCGCCGAGGCCCCAGCCGGAGGAGTTCTTGATCCAGTCGATGCCGGCCTCGGTGGCGAGGCGGGAGGCGAGGGCCTTCTGCTCGTCGGTGAGGAAGCCGAACTCCAGCATGGCCTTGAGGACCAGGCCCTCCTCGTGCGCGACGCGGGCGACCTCGCGCAGCTCGGTGGCGTAGGCCTCGACCTCGCCGCCGACCAGCAGGCCGGGGTTCGGCGGGAAGTCGAACTCGTCCGCGCCGGTCTTCGCGAGCTCGCGCAGCGCGGCGATCTTCATGCCGAGGGTGTCGTTGGCCTGCGGGAAGTTGAGCGTGGTCGCGACCTTGACGCCGGTGCCGGCCAGGATCTCCTTGCCGAGCGCGCAGTACGACGGGGCGATCATCGCGGCGTCGAAGCCGTAGGTCGCGCAGGTCTCGATGTGCGCGGTGACCTCGGCGCGGGTGAGGTTCGGGTTGACGTTGGTGAACTGGATGGCCTTGGCGACCTGGGCGCGGTCCTGGAAGTCGATCACGACGGGGTTCCTCCGGTGGTTCTTCTGCGGTCTGCGGGTGGTGCTCCAGGCCGGTCCGAGGGCGCACCGGTCCGCGCCACCGGCGGCACGGGGGCCGGCGGGTGGACGGGCGGGGCGCTGCGGGGACGGGCCCGGTGGTTCCGGGCTAGGGGCGGGGTGCGGCTCCGTCTCTCGCGAGGTCGGCGGGCACGGCGAGGGCGCCGGGCGGGTCGGGCAGGGCCAGGCGGTACGTCCGGGCGGCTGTGCCGGCGAGCACCGCGTCGAGCGCGGCCTCCCCGAGCGGGGCGACGGACTGCTCGACCAGGGCGAGCCAGCGCGCGTGGTCCGCGGCCAGCGTGAGCACGGGCCAGTCGCTGCCGAACAGCACCCGGTCCGGGCCGAACGTCTCCAGCACGTCGGTGAGGTACGGCTGCACCTGCTCCGGCGTCCAGGCGTCCCAGTCGGCCTCGGTGACGAGGCCGGACAGCTTGCACACGACCCCGGGCAGCGCCGCCAGGTCGGCGAGGTCGGCCCGCCAGGCGGCGCGGGTGCGCCCGGTCCCGGTCAGGTCGGCGGCGATCGACGGCTTGCCCGCGTGGTCCAGCACGACGGTGAGGCCGGGCTCGCGGTCGAGCACGTCGCGCAACGCGTCGACGACCTCGGGCAGCTGTGCGGCGCGCACGCACAGGTCCGCGCTCAGCCCGGCCCGGGCGACCTCGACGAGCCCGTCGCGGTAGGCCGCGGACCCGAGGACGCCGTCGGGCTCGTTCTGCGTCGAGCGCCGGACGCCGCGCACGAGGGGTCGCTCGCGCAGCGCGGCCAGCTCCTCGGCCACGGCCGCCCCCCGCTCGACCCCGGCGTACGCGACGATCCCGAGCACCGGCACCGGCGCGTCCAGGCCCGCCACGAGGTCGACCTCCGCGAGCGCCTGGTCGGGGCGGCAGTCCGCCTGGACGTGCACCACCCCGGCCACCGCGAACCCGTCGAGGTCCGTGACGGCCTCCGCGAGCTGCGCCGGCAGGTACGGCCGGCGCAGGCGCGTGAACTCGTCCAGCCACGGGTAGGCCAGGCGCTCGGGGTCCCAGTGGTGCACGTGGGAGTCGACGACGGTGCGCATCTCAGGCCCCGGCCACCACGGGCTCCGGCACGTCCCAGCCGACGTTCAGCCACGGCCCGAACGCCTCCTCGACCCGGGCGAGCAGCTCGGCGTCGGGGCGGTGGCCCAGGACGGCGGTGTTGCGCAGGATGTTCTTCGGGTTGGCCGTGCCGACGACCGTCGTGGAGATGCCGGTGTTCTCGGGCAGGTCGAGCGCGAACTGCAGCGCCAGCACCTCGATGGTGGTGCCGGCCTCGCGGCACAGGTCGGAGACGACCCGCGTCGCGGCCAGCACCTCGGGGTGGGCGGGGTGCCACTCGGGGGCGCCCTTCGTGGTGAGCGCACCCATGTGCAGCGGCGAGGCGTTGAACACCCCGATGCCGTGCGCCCGCAGCCGGGACGCGGTGCCCGCGAGCCGGCGGTCCTGCAGGTTGTAGGTGCAGTAGGTCATCACGGAGTCGACCTCCTCCTGCACGGCGATCCGCTCCAGCAGGTCGAGCGTGTAGCCCGTGATGCCGATGTGCCGCACCAGGCCCTGGTCGCGCAGCTCGCGCAGCACCGGCAGGGCCTCGTTCACGACCTGGTCCACATCGCCCCACTCGATGTCGTGGCACTGGATCAGGTCGATGTGGTCCAGGCCCAGGCGCTCGAGGCTCTCGGGGATGCTGCGGCGGATCCGCTCGGCGGAGAAGTCCCACTTCCCGGGCTCGTACCGGCCGCACTTGGTGGTCAGGACGTAGGCGTCGCGGTCGATGCCGCGCAGCGCCCTGCCGAGCACGGTCTCGGAGCGGGTCTGGCCGTACCAGGGCGAGGTGTCGACGAGGTTCATGCCCTGCGCGAGCGCCTCGCGGATCGTGGCGTCCGCGTCCTCCTGGGTGATGTCGCCGTACACGTCGCCGAACGGGGCGGCGCCGAGGGACAGGACCGGGACGTCGAGTCCGGTCCGTCCGAGGGGTCGGGTCTGCACTTCGAGCTCCTTCGCGTCGTCGTGAGGTAGGTGGTGTGGCTCAGCGCAGCAGCGCGACGGCCGGGTCGGGTCGGGTGGGGGTCAGGCGCAGGCCCGCGTCCGCGGGCCGGACGTGCGGGCCGGCGGGCTGGGTCCAGCGGCCGGTCTCGCGGGTGCGGCGGATCAGCTCCTCGTCCACGGTGACGCCGCTGCCGGGCGCGTCGCCCAGCACGATGCCGCCGTCGGCGACGACCTGGTCCACGGTGATCCCGACGGGCGGGTGCAGGTCCTGCACCTCGGTG
>DAMBCY010000033.1:0-17977 GCA_032056255.1 Cellulomonas sp.
CGGGCGTCCGCGACCTCGCGGACGCCCGCGCGACGGCCGCCCCCCACCCCGGCGGCGCGCCGGACGCACCCGGGGTCGACGTCCCCGACCTCGCCCCGGTGGTCCCGCTGCGTGGCGCCGGAGCCGCGGGCGCGGCCGGTCGGCCGGCGTCCGCGCCCGGTGCGCCCGTCACGCCCGGCCCGCCGCCGCCGTGGGACGCCCACCCCGACGACCCCGGCGCCCCCGAGCCGCCGGACGACGACTGGGCCCCCGAACCGCCGAGCGGGGCCGACCGGGTCCGTGCCGCGGCCCGGGCCGCCGCGTCCGCCGGACCGGCGACGAGCGCCCCGGCGGCGAGCGCGTGGGCCGACGACGAACCGTCGATGGACGACCCCGACATCGCCTCCACCGGCCTGTCCGGCGTGCCGCTGCTCACCCAGATGCTCGGCGCCACGGTGATCGACGAGCAGGTCGACGAGGGGTACTGACCTCCGGCCGGTCGCGGTGCGTCGCGGGAGGCCGCGTCGTCCCCGACCTGCCGCCGCCGGGCCGTAGGCTGTCCGGGTGTACGAGGGCGCGGTCCAGGACCTGATCGACGAGCTGGGGCGGCTGCCCGGCGTGGGGCCGAAGAGCGCCCAGCGCATCGCCTTCCACGTCCTCGCGGCCGACCCGGCCGAGGTGCGCCGCCTGGTCGACGCGCTGACCGAGGTGAAGGCCCGGGTGCGGTTCTGCACCCTGTGCGGCAACGTCGCGGAGGAGGACCTCTGCCGGATCTGCCGCGACCCGCGCCGGACCCCGGCCGTGATCTGCGTGGTCGAGGAGCCCAAGGACGTCGTCGCCATCGAGCGCACCCGCGAGTTCCGCGGCCGGTACCACGTGCTCGGCGGCGCCATCAACCCGATCGCGGGCGTCGGGCCGGACGACCTGCGCATCAAGGACCTCATGACGCGGCTCGCGGACGGCACGGTCACGGAGGTCATCCTGGCGACCGACCCGAACGTCGAGGGCGAGGCGACGGCCACGTACCTGGCCCGGCTGCTCGTGCCGATGGGCCTCACGGTGAGCCGGCTCGCGTCGGGGCTGCCCGTCGGCGGCGACCTCGAGTACGCCGACGAGGTCACGCTCGGCCGGGCCTTCGAGGGTCGGCGCCGCATCGGCGCCTGACCCGGGGTGCGGGTGTCGCGCCGGGCGTGTCGCGCCGCGGAGGGGCACGATGGCTGACGTGACCCACGCAGACGACCCCACGCAGGCCGCCCCGGCGACCGGGGCGGGCGACCCCGGCCTGGACCCGGAGGCCGCCGACCTGCGGGACGTCGCCGACTCGATGGCGCACGAGTGCCGGGCGTTCCTCACCACGATCACGGAGGTCGGGGCCGGGACCAGCCCGGACGCCGCGATCCCGCTGCTGCTGCTCGCCGTCTCCGACGTGCTCGCGGTCGGTGCGCGCCTGGGGGCGATCGTCGACGTGGTGCCGAGCGAGCGGTACGAGCCCGACGTCGGCCCGGACCCGGACGTGGACCCGCTCCGGGCCGCGCTGTCGAACGCGCTCGAGGGGATCGACGAGTACGCCGAGGTCGTCGACCCGGTGCTCGGCCCGGAGATCACGACCTCCACGCTGTCGGGCGACCTCGTGGCGGTGGCCGGGGCGCTGGTGCAGGGCCTGCGGCACCACGAGCGCGGGCACGTGCTCGAGGCGCTGTGGTGGTGGCAGTTCTCCTACCTGTCCTCCTGGGGCGAGCGCGCCTCGAGCGTGCTGCGCACGCTGCAGACCCTGCTCGCGCACCTGCGGCTGGACGTCGAGGACGACGTCGCCGCCGAGGCGGAGTACGAGGCCCTCCAGCCCTGACGCGCCGCGCTGGGCGGCCACCCGCTCCGCCGGGCCGACGACCCGGCGGAGCCGGGGGTCAGGCGACCGTGGTCTCCAGGGTGACCGCGATGTTGCCGCGGGTGGCGTTGGAGTACGGGCAGACCTGGTGCGCCTGCTCGACGAGCTGCTCGGCGGTGGCCTGGTCGACCCCGCCGATCTCGACGTGCAGCGCGGCCTCCAGCGTGTAGCCGCCGGCGCCGTCGGGCAGGATGCCGATGTCCGCGACGACGGCGGTGTCCCGGACCGGGGTCTTCGACGCGGCGGCGACGCCCTTGAGCGCGGAGTGGAAGCAGGCGGACCAGCCGGCGGCGAACAGCTGCTCGGGGTTGGTGCCGCCGCCGGGGCCGCCCATCGCGGCGGGGACGGCGAGCGTGAGGTCCAGCAGGCCGTCGTCGCTGGCGACCCGGCCTCCGGCGCGGCCCTCACCGGTGGACGTGGCGGTGGCGGTGTACACGGCGCTCATGCGGGCTCCTCAGGTAGACGAACTAGTACGTCTACACTAGATCATCTCGGAGGCCGGCGTGCCAGGACCCCGTGCCAGACTGGCGGAGCCCCGCCGCACCCCGTCCGCCTCGACCCGCCAGGAGGACCCGCCCATGCCGACCCTCGCCCCCGACGGGCCGCCCGCCGCCCGCGTCGCGACCGGTGCCGCGGCCGGGACCACCGGGTCCCCGGTCGCCGGCCGGATCCTCGCCGCGGCGTCCGGGCTGTTCTACGCCGACGGCATCCGCGCGGTGAGCGCGGACCGGGTCATCGCCGCGGCCGGCGTCTCGAAGGTGACGTTCTACCGGCACTTCCCGACCAAGGACGCCCTCGTCGTCGCCTACCTCGGCGCGGTCGCCGACGCGGAGCGGGCCGCGGTGGACGCCGCACGCGCGGCGCACCCGGCCGACCCCGCCGCGGTGCTGCGCGGGTACGCGGACGTGCTCGGGTCCGAGTCGTGCGCACCCGGCTTCCGGGGCTGCCCGTTCATCAACGCCGCCGCCGAGTACGCGGACCCGGACCACCCCGTGCGCGCGGTCGTCGCCCAGCACCGGCGCTGGCTGGTCGGCACCGCCACCGCGCTGCTGACGGACCTGGGCGTCCCCGGGGCCGCACGGGCCGCCGAGGAGCTCGCCATGCTGCGCGACGGCGCGATGGTCGCCGGCTACGTCGGCGACGGCGCGCGCCCCGTCGCGGACGCCCTGCACCGGGCCGGCGCGGCGATCGTCGCGGCGCACCGGGCCGCCGGGCCGCCTCCGGCCGCGTGACGGTCTCGGGCCTGGAGCTGACGCTCGGCACCGTCGTCCTGCTCGTCCTGGCGGGCTTCCTGGCGGGCTGGGTCGACGCCGTGGTCGGCGGTGGCGGGCTGATCCAGCTCCCCGCGCTGCTGCTCGTCCCGGGCATCAGCCCGGTGCAGGCGCTCGCGACCAACAAGCTCGCCGGCATCCTCGGGACGTCGGTGAGCGCGGCGACCTACTACCGGCGGGTGCAGCCCGGCCTGGGGACCGCCGGCCCGATGGCGCTCGCGGCGCTGGCGGGTGCCGGCGGCGGGGCCGCGCTGGCGTCGCTGCTGCCGGCCGCGGTGTTCGTCCCCGTCATCCTGGTCGCGCTGGTCGCCGTCGCCGTGTACACGGTGGCGCGCCCGCAGGTCGGCCGCGCCACGGAGCTGCGCTGGCACGGCCGCCGGCACCTGCTGGTCGCGCTCGCGCTCGGGGCGGGCATCGGGTTCTACGACGGGCTGCTCGGTCCGGGCACCGGGTCGTTCCTCGTCATCGCGCTGGTCGGGGTGCTGGGCTACGCGTTCCTCGAGGCGTCCGCGCAGGCCAAGATCGTCAACGCCGCGACCAACCTCGGGGCGCTGGTCGTGTTCACGCTCCAGGGGGCCCCGCTGTGGCGGCTCGGGCTGGTCGTCGGCGTGGCGAACGTCCTCGGGTCGTACCTCGGGGCGCGCACCGCCGTCGCGCGGGGCAGCGGCTTCGTCCGGGCGGTGTTCCTGGTCGTCGTCGCCGTGCTGATCGTCCGGCTGGGGATGCAGCTGCGGTAGCGGGTCCCGCGATGCGGGCGCGGGGCGGGGCGGGCGTGCGGCTCGGCCTACACTGCGGCCGACCCCGCCGGTCGCCCCTGCGGCCGGCCCCGCCACCCGGAAAGTCCCCACTCGTGGCCCTCATCGTGCAGAAGTACGGCGGTTCCTCGGTCGCTGACGCCGAGAGCATCAAGCGCGTCGCGAAGCGGATCGCGGAGGCCGAGCGCGCCGGCGACGAGGTCGTGGTCGTGGTGTCCGCGATGGGCGACACGACGGACGAGCTGATCGACCTCGCGCAGCAGATGACGCCGCTGCCGCCGTCACGGGAGATGGACATCCTGCTGACCGCGGGCGAGCGGATCTCCATGTCCCTGCTCGCGATGGCGATCTCCAGCCTGGGCGTCGAGGCGCAGTCGTTCACCGGCCAGCAGGCCGGCGTGATCACCGACGAGGTGCACGGACGGGCGCGGATCATCGACGTCACCCCGGGCCGGATCCGGGCCGCCGTCGACGCCGGGGCGGTCGCCATCGTCGCGGGCTTCCAGGGCGTCACGCAGCACACCAACGACGTCACCACGCTGGGCCGTGGCGGGTCCGACACCACGGCCGTCGCGCTCGCGGCCGCGCTGCACGCCGACGTCTGCGAGATCTACACCGACGTGGACGGCGTCTTCACCGCGGACCCGCGCATCGTGCCGTCGGCCCGCAAGATCGACCGGATCAGCTACGACGAGATGCTCGAGATGGCGGCCAGCGGCGCGAAGGTGCTGATGCTGCGCTGCGTCGAGTACGCCCGGCGCTACGGGGTCCCCGTGCACGTGCGGTCGTCGTTCTCCACGCACACGGGCACGCTGGTCACCGACGCCGCCCCGACCGAAGACGAAGGAGCACCGATGGAGCAGCCGATCATCGCCGGGGTCGCGCACGACCGCAGCGAGGCGAAGATCACGATCGTCGACGTCCCGGACGTGCCCGGCAAGGCCGCGCGCATCTTCGAGGTCGTCGCCGGTGCGGGCGTGAACCTCGACATGATCGTGCAGAACGTGTCCGTCGCCGCGACCGGCCGCACGGACATCTCGTTCACGCTGCCCGCCTCCGACGGCGCCGCCGCGACGGCCGCGCTCACGGCGCACCAGCCCGACATCGGCTTCACGGCGCTGCAGTACGACGACATGATCGGCAAGCTGTCGCTGATCGGCGCCGGCATGAAGTCGCACCCCGGCGTCTCCGCGCGGCTGTTCGCCGCGCTGTCGGACGCGGGCATCAACATCGAGATGATCTCCACCTCGGAGATCCGCATCTCGGTCGTCACGCGGGCCGACCAGCTCGACGAGGCGGTGCGCGCCGTGCACACGGCGTTCGACCTGGACAGCGCCGATGGTGAGGCCGTGATCTACGGAGGGACGGGACGATGATCTCACCCCACGAAATCGCTCGCTCCGCTCCCGATTCCGCGGGGGCCCCGAGAAGCGAGGACGTGCGCGCGGGTCTGCGGGTCGGCGTCGTCGGGGCCACCGGGCAGGTCGGTGCCGTCATGCGGCGCCTGCTCGAGGAGCGGGACTTCCCCGTGGCCGAGATCCGGTACTTCGCCTCCGCGCGGTCGGCCGGCACGACGCTGCCGTGGCGCGGCGCCGACGTGGTGGTCGAGGACGCCGAGACGGCCGACCCGACCGGGCTGGACATCGCGCTGTTCTCCGCGGGTGGCGCGACGTCGAGGGCCCAGGCCCCGCGGTTCGCCGCGGCGGGCGTGACGGTCGTCGACAACTCGTCGGCGTGGCGGATGGACCCGGACGTCCCGCTGGTCGTCTCCGAGGTGAACCCGGGTGCGCTGGACGACGTCCGCAAGGGCATCGTCGCCAACCCGAACTGCACCACCATGGCCGCGATGCCGGTGCTGCGGGTGCTGCACGAGGAGGCCGGGCTGCGCCGGCTGATCGTCTCGACGTACCAGGCGGTGTCCGGCAGCGGGCTCGCGGGGGCGCGCGAGCTCGACGGCCAGGTGCGCGCCGCGGTGCAGCAGGACACGCTCGCGCTGGTGCACGACGGCGGGGCCGTGACGTTCCCGGAGCCGGTGAAGTACGTCGCGCCGATCGCGTTCAACGTGATCCCGCTCGCCGGGTCGATCGTCGACGACGGGCTGCTGGAGACCGACGAGGAGCAGAAGCTCCGCAACGAGTCCCGCAAGATCCTCGGCATCCCCGACCTGCTGGTGTCCGGCACGTGCGTGCGGGTGCCGGTGTACACGGGGCACTCGCTGTCCATCAACGCGGAGTTCGACCGGCCGATCACGCCGGAGCGCGCCTACGAGCTGCTGGCCGGCGCCCCCGGCGTGCAGGTCGCGGACGTCCCGACGCCGCAGGCCGCCGCGGGTGCGGACCCGTCCCTGGTCGGCCGGATCCGGCAGGACCCGGGCGCCCCGGACGGCCGCGGGCTCGCGCTGTTCATCGCGAACGACAACCTGCGCAAGGGCGCGGCGCTGAACGCCGTCCAGGTCGCCGAGCTCCTCGCCGCCCGCCGGCCCGTCGCCACCGCCTGACCCCCCACCCTGCCCCCGGGTGCCACCGAGGCGCCCGCGGAGGTCTCCGCGCGCCCAGGGGGGGCTGCGGCGAACCCTCCCTCGGCACGGGGGACACCGCCTCGGCGCGCCGGTGGCACCAAGGGGGTTGTCAGGGAGAGGGGTTCTGTGGTTCATTGGTTGGGTAATGAACCACAGGGGCTCACGGGTCGGGACGGGGTGACGCGCGTGTTCGACGGGCGGGACCCGATCTACGTGCAGATCGCTGACCAGATCCGCCAGGACGTCCTGCGGGGCGACCTCCAGCCCGAGGAGCAGGTGATGAGCACCACGCAGTACGCCACCACCTTCCGCATCAACCCCGCCACGGCGGCGAAGGCGTTCGCCCAGCTCGTCGACGACGGCATCCTGTACAAGCGTCGCGGCGTCGGGATGTTCGTCGCCCCCGGCGCCCCGGACCGGCTGCGCGCCGAGGGGCGGGAGTCGTTCTTCGCCGACGCGGTCGACCCGGTGGCCGACCGGGCCCGCGCGCTCGGGATCCCGCTGGAGGACGTCGTCGCCCGGCTCCGGGAGCGGGCGGCCCGCGCGGACGGGGCGGCGTCGTGACCGCGCTCGGCGTCGAGGTCCAGGGGCTGACCGTCCGGTACGGCCGGAAGACGGCCCTGGACGACGTGACGCTGTCGGTCCCCGCGGGCTCCATCACCGGCCTGCTCGGCCGCAACGGCTCCGGCAAGACCACGCTGGCCTCCGTCGTCGCCGCGTTCCGGCGGCCCACGTCCGGCCGGGTGCTGGTCGGGGGCCGCGAGCCGTGGGAGGACGACGAGCTGATGCCGCGGGTGCTGCTGGTCCGCGAGTCGGGCGACGTCCTCGACTCCGAGACGCTGCGCACCAACCTCCGCTACACCGAGAACTGCCGCCCGGAGTTCAGCCGGGAGGTCGCCGAGCAGCTGCTCGACCGGTTCGGGCTCGACGCCTCGGCCAAGCCGCAGAAGCTGTCCCGCGGGCAGAGGTCGGCGTTCGGCATCGTGCTGGCGGTGGCGTCCCGGGCCGACCTGACGATCCTCGACGAGGTGCACCTCGGGCTCGACGCCCCGTCCCGGTACGCGTTCTACGACGCCCTGATCGCGGACTACATCGCGCACCCGCGCACGATCGTGCTGTCCAGCCACCTCATCGACGAGATCGAGCGGCTGCTGGAGCACGTCGTCGTGCTGGACCGCGGCCGGCTGCTGCTCGCGCAGGAGACCGACGGCCTGACGTCCCGGGGGATGTCCGTCACGGGCCCCGCGCGGGAGGTGGAGCGGTTCGTGGTCGGGCGTACGGTGCTCGGTCGGCAGCAGCTCGGCGGCACGGTGCAGGCCACCGTGCTCGCGACGCTCGGCGACGGGGAGGCGGCCGACGCCCGGGCGGCGGGGCTGGAGATCGGACCCGTGCCGCTGCAGGACCTGTTCGTGCACCTGACCGAGGACGGTGCCGCCGACGCGGCCCGCGAGCTGGGGAGGACCGCATGAGCACCGGCGTCGCGGGGGCGAAGCCGGTCTGGCGTCCGCGCCCCGACCGCCCCCGCGGGCCGGTCGCCCGCACCGTGTGGTCCCTGCTCACCTGGTTCACGCCGATCGCCGCGATCTACTGGATGATCGTCCTGGTCGTCGTCGTGGCGGTGCCGTTCGTCGTGGACGCCGTCGCCCAGGTCGAGATGTCGATCGTGTGGTTCGCCCGGCAGAGCGGCATCTGGTTCCCGTTCTCCGTGCTGATCGGCGTCGCCACGTCGTACCCCACGGTCCACCTGGCGAACGGCATGACGCGCCGCAGCTACGTCCGGGGCGCGCTGGTGTCCGTGTCGGTCCTGGCGGTCGCCTTCGCCTCGCTCATGACGCTCGCGCTGCTGGCCGAACGGACCTGGTACGGGGCGATGGGCTGGCACTGGCGGCTCGAGGACGGCTGGTTCGCGCCCTCCGAGGGGATGGGGACGGTGTTCGTCTCCTACCTCGCCACGTACCTGGTGTCCTACCTCAGCGGGCTGCTGGTCGGCACGGTGTACGGCGCCGCGGGCGGCTGGTGGGGCACCCTCACGCTGCCGCTGACCGCCGGGCCGATCATCCTGGTGACGATCCTCGTGGACAACCAGCACGACTGGGTCCCGTTCTCGCACCTGTTCGGCGCGGCGCCCGGCGGCGGGACCCCTCTCGCGCTGGTGGCCACCGCCGCCGCCGTCCTGGCCCTGGCCCTGGCGGTCGCCTTCCGGCTGGTCGCCACCCGCCGTCCCGTCGCACCGCGTCGCTCCTGACCTCCCGGCGGCACCGGGCGGCCGGCACGCCCCCCGGGCTCCCGCCGTCGTGCGGAGCGCCCGTGGTGCCGGCGACCGGGTGAGGGCACGACGCCGGTCGGCGCGGCTCGTCCGCCGGCGCCGAGGCCGGGCCGTACCCCAGGATTTCGGTCGGATTCGGTGGAGGTGTCGACGAGGCCCTCCAGGAGCGGGGGCCGTCGGCCGATGGGCACCGTGTGACCCCGTCGGCCCAGGACGACCCTCGCGCACGCGCCCGCGTGCCGCACGAGGGCCCCGTCGTGCTGCGCCTGATGACGCACGTCCCGCCGCGGTTCCGGGTCGGCGGGGGCGCCGCGGTCGGCGGGCGCGTCCTGCTGCTGTTCGCGGGTGCGGTCGTCGTCCTCGGTGCGCTCGCGCTGGGCCCGGCCACGCGCGACCTCCTGGCCCTCGCCGGCGCCTCCGCCGCGATGCTCGGGCTGGCGGTGCTGAGCCTGTGGGTCCCCTGGCGGCACCGCTCCGGGGACACACTGGCCTTCCCGGTCGTCGTGCTGGTCGCGCTCGCCGTGCTCGGCCTGGCGACCGACGCCCCGACCTCCGCGTACGCCGGCCTGGTCCCGCTCTGCTTCGTCTACGTCGGGCTGTTCCACCGGGGTCGCGCGGCGCTCGTCGTGCTGCCCGTCGCCTGGGGCGCGTACCTCACGATGGTCCCGGTGGTCGACGACGGCGCCCTCGTCCGGCTCGCCGTCCACGGCGTCACCTGGTGGGCCACCGCGCAGGTCCTCGCGCTGACCACCGCCCACCAGCGCGACGTGCACCGGCGCCTGCGCACCGACGCCCGGACGGACGCCCTCACCTCGCTCGGCAACCGGCGCGACCTCGACGACCGCCTCGCCCGCGCCGTCCCCGGCGACTGCGTCGTCATCGTCGACCTCGACCACTTCAAGAGCCTCAACGACACCCAGGGGCACGCCGCGGGGGACGCCGTCCTCGAGCGGTTCGGGGCGGTCCTCGACGAGCACCTGCGGCGCCGGGACTACGCCGCGCGGTACGGCGGCGAGGAGTTCGTGCTGATCCTGCCGCGCACCGAGCCGGTGCAGGCGCTGAACACCCTGCGCGCGCTGCGCACCGAGTGGGCCGAGGAGGTCACGGGGGTGACCTTCTCCGCGGGCGTCGCGCCGATCACCGCCGGCAGCCCGCCGGGCAGCGCGCTCGCCGCCGCGGACATCGCGCTGTACCGGGCGAAGCAGGCCGGACGGGACCGGTTCCGGATCGCCACCGCCGCGCTGGAGCCGCGTCGGGGCGTGCCCGGGCCGCGCGGCGGGGACCCGGGATCGTCGCCGGGCGCGCGGTCGGACGTCGGCGCGGGGCGCTGAGCACCGGCCCTGCCCGCCGCGCGGCGGGACGCCCGCCCGCCCCCCGCAGGACAGAGCACGAAGGCCCGGACCGTGACGGTCCGGGCCTTCCGATGTCCTGCGACATCTCACCGGTCGGGGTGGCGGGATTCGAACCCACGACCTCCTCGTCCCGAACGAGGCGCGCTACCAAGCTGCGCCACACCCCGGTGAAGCCCGCCCAGCATAGCCGAGGTCGGGGGGTGCTCGTGAACCGGTCCGGGTCGCCGGGCCGGAAGTGTGAGCGACGTCGCGTCACGCCCGACCTCCCCGGGCGGACGGTGCGCCTCAGGCCTGGACGAGCGTGAGGAGCGTGGCCTCGGGGCGGCACGCGAACCGCACGGGGGCGTACGGCGACGTGCCGAGCCCGCCGCTCACGTGCAGCCAGGTGGAGTCGGCGCCGCCACGGGTGTCCGGGCGGGCGCCCGGCCAGCCGTGCAGGCCCCTCGCGCGGCCGCGGTCGAGGTCGCAGTTCGTCACCAGGGCGCCGTAGCCGGGCACGGCGAGCTGGCCGCCGTGCGTGTGCCCGGCCAGGAGCAGGTCGACGCCGTCGGCGTGCATCGCGTCCAGGACCCGGCGGTACGGCGCGTGGGTGACGCCGAGGTGCAGGTCGACGTCGCCGCCGTCGGCGCGCGCCACCCCCGCGTCGTCCACCGTGCGCGCCGGCCGGACGTCGTCGGGACCGCCCGCGGCGGGGAACCGGTCGCGGTCCAGGTGCGCGTCGTCGGTGCCGACCAGGGAGATGCGCCGGCCCGCCGCCGTGACCTCGCCGCGCCGGTTCGTCAGGTCCACCCAGCCCGCCGACGACAGCCGGCGTCCGAGCTCGCGCCACGGCAGCTCCACGGGCGGCGCGGGGGGCTTCGTGCGGGCGTCGGGGAGCAGGTACCGCGCGGGGTTCTTGGGGGAGGGGGCGAAGAAGTCGTTGGAGCCCCAGACGAACGCGCCCGGGGTGCCGAGGTGCGGCTCCAGGGCGTGCAGCAGGGCGGGCATCGCGTCCAGGTGCGCCCAGTTGTCCCCGGTGTCCACGACGAGATCCGGGCGCAGCGACGCGAGGTCGCGGACCCAGTCGACCTTGCGCTGCTGCCCGGGGGTCAGGTGCAGGTCGGACAGGTGCAGCACGCGCAGCGGCTCCTGCCCGGCGGGGAGCACCGGGACGGTGACCTCGCGCAGCGCGTACCAGCGGACCTCGACCAGGGACGCCCAGGCGAGGGCACCGGCGCCGGCGAGCGCGAGACCGCCGAGCGCGCGGGTGAGGGGGTGGCTCACGGGCTGGTCCCGCCGCCCCCGCCGCCGCGGTTCCCGCCGCCGCCGTTCCCGCCGCCGTCGTCACCGTTCCCGCCGTCGTCGCCACCCGTGGTCGGCGGGGCCACCGGGGCGGGCCCGCTGGACAGCGTCAGCGTAACCGTCGTGCCCGCGGTCGCGCTCCCGGAGGGGTCCTGGCGCACGACGGACCCGGCGGTGACGTCCGAGTTCTCGGACCCGCCGACGGCCACGGTGAAGCCGGCGGCCTCGAGCGTGCTGGTCGCCGTCGCCTGGTCCTGCCCGGCCACGGAGGGGATCGGGATCGGCTTGCCGTAGATCAGGTCGCTCGACGGCGCGGTGAAGCCCGGGTTCTCCGTCCCGTCGAGCAGGGCGGAGTCCATGAACCGCTTCCACGTCGGCCCCGCGACGGTGGCGCCGTACATGTAGTTGACCCACTGGCCGTTCACCGTGAGGAACTGCACCGGCGTGAACGACTCCGGGCGGCCGACCCACACGGCGGTCGAGAGGCGCGGCGTGTACCCGACGAACCAGGTGTACTCGTTCCGCGACGTGGTGCCGGTCTTGCCGGAGGCGGTGTAGTCGGGGGTGCCGATCGACTTGCCCGTGCCGTTGAACACCTGGCTCAGGCCGAGGTTCATCGCGTTGGCGATGTCCGGGCTGATCGCCTCGTGGCAGTTCGCGCTCGGGACCTGGAGGTCCTCCCCGTCCGCGTTCTTCACCGCGGTGATCGCGATCGGCGAGCAGAAGGTGCCGCCCGAGGCGAACGTGGCGTAGGCGGCGGCCAGGGCCAGCGGCGTGGTCGAGTCGGTCCCGAGCACCCCGGACGGGTACGCGTCGAACGTGCCGGTGTTGGCCTCGCTGCCGCCGGCCTTGACCACGCCGAGCTCGGCGGCGCCGTTCATGATGTTGCACAGGTCGAGCTGCATCGCCATCGACAGGTACGCGAGGTTGACGGACCCCTTGGTCGCGTCGGCCACGCTCATGATGCCCTTGCCGCCCTCGGCGTTGCGCACGGGGTAGGGCTTGTTGGCGCCCTTCACCCCGCAGGCCGTGAACTGGTTCTCGTTCAGCGTGCGCGCGGTGCCGTCGACGCGCTCGTTGAGGTTGTGCCCCTGCTTGAACCACTCCAGCAGCGTGAACGGCTTGAACGTCGAGCCGGGGGCGAAGCCCGTGGAGCCGCCGTAGTCGTACGAGGCGTTGTAGTTGACGGCGGTGTCCCGCCCGGCCGCGTCGGAGGCGTTGTTGAAGTTGCGGTTCTGGGCCATCGCCAGGATCTGCCCGGTGCCGGGCTGCACCGCGGAGATCGCGGACCCGAGCCCGCTGGGGTCGTCGACCGGGATGCCGGCCTTGACCTCGGCGTCCGCGGCGGTCTGCAGCCGCGGGTCGAGGGTCGTGGTGATGGTCAGGCCGCCGCGGAGCAGCAGGTCCTCGCGCTCCTCGGCGGTCTTGCCGAAGGCGGGGTCGTTCTGGATCACCCGGGTGACGTAGTCGCAGAAGTACCCGGCGCCGGCGACGACGTTGCCGGCCTGCATGCAGCCGCTCTGCGGCTCGCTCACGTGCAGCGTGTCCGCGATCGGCGTCGCGACGCCGGCGTCGTACTCCGCCTTCGTGATGACGTCCTGCTCGTACATGAGCTGGAGCACGGTGTTGCGGCGGCCCTGGGAGGCCTCGGGGTCGTTCACCGGGTCGAAGGCCGTCGGGCTCTTGGTGATCCCCGCGATCGTCGCGGCCTCGAGGTAGGTCAGGTCGACGGCGGACTTGCTGAAGTAGCGCTTCGCGGCCGACTCGACGCCGTAGGTGGCGACGCCGAACTGCGCGATGTTCAGGTAGTTCTCGAGGATCTCGTCCTTGGTCATCCGCTTCTCGAGCGCGATGGCCAGCTTCGCCTCGCGGAGCTTGCGCGAGTAGCCCTCGACGCCCTCCGCCTCCTTGGCGGCCGCGGCCGCCGCCGTGTCGCCCTCGCGCATCGCCGTCTCGATCAGCACGTTCTTCACGTACTGCTGCGTCAGCGTCGAGGCACCCTGCTGGGAGTCGGTGAGCTGGTTCTTCACCAGGGCGCGCACCATGCCCGCGGGGTCGATGCCGCCGTGCAGGTAGTAGCGCTTGTCCTCGGTGGCGATCACGGCCGCCTGCATCATCGGCGACACCCGGTCCAGCGACACGACCTCGCGGTTCTCCGCGAAGAACGTCGCGAGGACGGTGCCGTCCGCGGCGAGCATCGTCGACTTCTCCGACAGCGCGCCGGGCTCCAGCTCGCTGGGCAGGTCCTCGAACGCCTGGATGCTGAGGTCGGTCGCGGTGTTCGCGGCGGCGACGGTCGGCAGCACGAGCCCGGCGGTGAGCAGGCCGCCGACGCCGGCGGTCAGCACGAAGGCGAGCAGCAGCGCCAGCGCCTGCACGACGGTGACCTGCCGCCCGCGCGACGAGGGGGAGGGAGCCATGCCCGCCAGGGTACGGGAGCCGGGCACCACGGCGACGGCGGCCCGGGGACCCGCCGGGGACCTGCACGGTACCTGCACACGCCGCCCGACGGGCACGAACGCCGCTCTGTCCACCGAACGGAGGATGCGCCGCGTCGACACGAACCGGTACGGTCGCCGGGCAGGGGGACTGCCGAGCTCCGTCGTCGCACGTCTGACGTGGGACGACGGTCCGTTCGGTGCGTCCCGGTTTCTCAGGGACGAGGGAGCGGCATGACCACCACCGAGGCTGACGGCCACTGGACCGCGCGGGCGTCGTGCGGGGCCGGGAAGGTCCTGCCGGACGCGCTGTTCGTCGAGGGGGCCGCCCAGCGCGACGCCCGGTCGGTGTGCACGGCGTGCACGGTGCGGCTGGAGTGCCTGGCGGACGCGCTCGACTCGCGCGCGGACTTCGGCGTGTGGGGCGGGATGACCGAGCGGGAGCGGCGGGCGCTGCGCCGCCGGCGCCCGGAGGTCGAGTCCTGGCGCGACGAGCTCATGCTCGCCGACGGTGGCGAGGGCGGGGTGCGGGCCCTGGCCAACTGACGGCGCGCCGCTAGGGTGGGCGCCATGGCCACCACCACGTGGGAGTACGCGACCGTCCCCCTCATCGTCCACGCCACCAAGGCGATCCTCGACCAGTGGGGTCAGGACGGCTGGGAGCTCGTCCAGGTGCTGCAGTCCGAGACCGGGCTCGTCGCCTACCTCAAGCGCCCGACGGGCGAGAAGTGACCGGCCGCGTCCTCGACCGGCTCGCCGAGCTCGGCATCGAGCTGCCCGAGGTCGCCGCGCCCGTCGCCGCCTACGTCCCGGCGCTCCGCTCGGGGCAGCACGTGCACACGTCCGGCCAGCTGCCGTTCGTCGGCGGGGCGCTGCCCGTGACGGGCAAGGTCGGCACGGGTGCGGGTCAGGTCTCCCCGGAGACCGCCCAGGACCTCGCGCGGACGGCCGCGCTGAACGCCGTCGCCGCCGTGGCGTCCGTCGTGGGCGACCTCGACCGGGTGGCGCGCGTCGTGAAGGTCGTCGGCTTCGTGGCCAGCGACCCGTCGTTCACCGGCCAGCCCGGCGTCGTCAACGGCGCCAGCGGGCTGCTGCAGGAGGTGTTCGGCGAGGCGGGCGTGCACGCCCGCTCGGCGGTCGGCGTCGCGGTGCTGCCGCTGGACTCGCCGGTCGAGGTCGAGATCGTCGTGGAGCTGACCCCGGAGGACTGATCCTCCGCAGCCGACGGACCGACGGCCCGCCGCCTGCCCTCGTCGGGGCGGGCGGCGGGCCGTCGTGGTCGGTGCCGGCCCGGCGCGTCGGCCCGGCGCGCGCGGCGCGGCCGTTCAGCGCGCGCGGCGCTCCAGGCGCTCGACGTCCAGCAGCACGATCGCGCGGCCCTCGCGCCGGACCCAGCCGCGGGCGGCGAAGTCGGCGAGCGCCTTGTTCACGGTCTCGCGGCTCGCGCCGACGAGCTGGGCGAGCTCCTCCTGCGTGAGGTCGTGCGCGACCCGCACGCCCTCGTCGGTCTGCTGGCCGAACCGCTGGGACAGGTCGAGCAGCGCCTTCGCGACGCGGCCCGGCACGTCGGAGAACACCAGGTCCGCGAGCGCGTCGTTGGTGCGGCGCAGCCGGCGGCCCAGCGCGCCGAGCAGGTGCTTGGCGACCGTCGGGTTCTGCTCGAGCCACGGGATCAGGTCGTGGTGGCCGAGCTCGAGCACCGTGGCGTCGGCGAGGCCGGTGGCCGTCGCGGTGCGGGGGCCGGGGTCGAACAGGGAGAGCTCCCCGAACATCTCGCCGGGGCCGAGCACCGCGAGCAGGTTCTCGCGCCCGTCGCCGGACCTCCGGCCGAGCTTGATCTTGCCCGAGCGGATCACGTACAGGCGGTCGCCCGGCTCGCCCTCGTGGAACAGCACCTCGCCGCGCGCCACGTGCAGCGACGTCATCGACGCGAGCAGCGTGCGGGACGCCTCGGGGTCCATGTTCGCGAACAGGGGCGCCGTGAGCACGACGTCGTCCTCCACGGGAGGAACCTCACCTTCTGACCGGGATGTGACGTCCTCAGTCTGCCTCATCAGGCGCGTGCGGCACCGCGCAGGGCGTCGGCGGCGGAGCCGGTGACGTCGCGGGCGAGCTGCTCGATGTACCGGTCCGTCAGGTCGCGCAGCGCGTCGACGAGCCGGGTCTCGTACCGGGCGAGCCGCACGTCGAGGTCGCGCAGGCGCGGGAGCTCGTGCATCTCGGCGATCGGCAGGGCGCCGCGGACCGCGGCGGCGAGCTCCGCGGCCGGCGGGACGTCGCCGGCGGGGCCGAGCAGGTCGCGCACGTCGGGGTCGGCTCCGGGGGACTGCGGGGGTGCCGCGGCGGCGACCGCGAGCTCCAGCCGGTCGCGGACGAGCCGCCGCCAGCGCAGCACGTGCTGGTGCTCGAGCCGCAGGGCTCCCCGCTGGCGGCGCAGCTCGACGAGCTCGGCAGCCGTGCCGGCCAGGGTCATGCGGTCCGCCGTCCATCCGGTGGCGGACCGTCGGGGCGCGGGCCGTCCTCCCAGTCGTTCGACGCGCACGATGTCCGACTTGAGCAGTTGGCGGTGTGTTCCGCGTCCGGTCACCCGGGGGGAGGACCGGGTGTCCCCCGGGGGGACCTACGCTGGCCGGATGACCCGCGCGCAACCCGGCCGACCCGGCACCGGCGCGACGGCCACCGCTCCCGGCCGCCCGCCGGTCGCGCTCGTGCGCCGCGCCCGCCGGGTGAACCGGGCCCTCGCGGTCCGCTGGCCGGACGCCCGGTGCGAGCTGGACTTCCGCAGCCCGCTGGAGCTGCTGGTCGCCACGGTGCTCTCCGCGCAGACCACGGACGTGCGGGTCAACCAGGTGACCCCGGTCCTGTTCGCCCGGTACCCCGACGCCGCGGCCTACGCCGACGCCGACCCCGAGGCGCTCGAGGACCTCATCCGGCCCACCGGGTTCTTCCGCGCCAAGACCCGGTCGCTGCAGGGTCTCGGGCGGGCGCTCGTCGAGCGGTACGGCGGCGAGGTGCCCGCCCGGCTCGAGGACCTCGTCACGCTGCCCGGCGTCGGGCGCAAGACCGCGAACGTGGTGCTCGGCGACGCGTTCGGCGTCCCCGGCATCACGGTCGACACGCACGTGGGCCGGCTGGCGCGCCGGCTCGGCTGGACGACGTCGGAGGACCCCGTCGTCGTCGAGCAGGAGATCGCCGCGCTGATCCCGCGGCCCGAGTGGACGCTGCTCAGCCACCGGCTGATCTTCCACGGCCGGCGGACGTGCCATGCCCGCAAGCCCGACTGCGCCACGTGCCCGATCACCCGGGACTGCCCGTCGGCGCTGGTGCGCGTGGGTGTCCCGCCGGTGCCCGACGTGCCGGCGGCGGGCTAGCCCAGGTCCCGCAGCCAGTCGCGCAGCAGCGCGGTGACCCGCTCGGGCTCCTCCTCCGGCAGGTAGTGGCCCGCGCCGGACAGCATCTCGAACCGGTACTGCGGTCCCAGCGACCGCCCGACGGCACCGTCCGCCATCGCGTGCGACACCGCGTAGCAGCCGTCGGACCCGCCGTGCACCTGCAGCGTGGGCACGACGGCGGCGGTGCGCAGCGCCTGGGCGTGGCGGCGCCCGTCGGCGCGCGGACCCGAGCGGTACAGCCAGCGGACCTGCTCCAGCGCCGAGTGCGCGGCGAACGGCACCTGCACCGCCCGGCGGTACAGCGCCAGCGCGGCGGGCTCGGGCCAGCGGGGGCCGCCCCACTCGCGCAGCAGCCGCGCGACGAGGTCGCCGCGGGTCATGGACCGCTCGGGCAGGTACGGCACCTGGATCCCGGCCATCCGCCGACCGGCGCGCACCCGCAGGCCCGAGCGCGGGTCGGCCCGCCGGACCAGCGGGTGCGGGGAGGACAGGGCGACGACCCCGCGGGTCAGGTCGGGGTGGTACGCGGGCATCGCCCACGCCACGTCGCCGCCCCCCACGCCGTGCCCGACGACGACGGCGCGGTCGCAGCCCAGCGAGCGGACCACGCCCGCGACGTCCCGGGTGAGCGTCGGGACGTCGTAGCCGATCGGGGGCTTGTCGGACCCGCCCGTGCCGCGCAGGTCCATCGCGACGACGCGGTACCCGTCCTCCGCGATCGCCGGCAGCTGGTGCCGCCAGGACCACCACAGGCCCGGCAGGCCGTGCAGCAGCACCACGAGGGGGGCGTCACGGTCGTCGGGTCCGGCGACGGCGACGTGGAACCGGGCACCGTTCGCC
>DAMBCY010000034.1:0-17647 GCA_032056255.1 Cellulomonas sp.
GCCTGCCGGCGCGCGCCCGCCGCGTGCCGGGCGGCGGGTGCGGGTGCGTCGGGCGTCTCGGGGGACGGGGGTGCGCTCGGGCCGGGCGCGCCGGGAGCCGGTCTGCCCCCGTCGTCGCCCGGGGTGCGGCGGCCGCGGAGCGGCCCGAGGGTCAGCGCGAGCGCCGTCAGCACGCCGAGGAAGAGGCCGACCAGCACGGCGGTCGTGGAGAACCACACCAGCGCGACCGCGGCCCCGGTGAACACCGCGGTCCACACGTACAGGATGATCACCGCCCGGCGGTGCGAGTGGCCCAGCGCGAGCATGCGGTGGTGCAGGTGCATGCGGTCCGGGTGGAAGGGCGACTTCCCGGACCCGACCCGCCGCACGACCGCCAGCCCCATGTCGAGCAGCGGCAGCAGCAGCACCGCGACGGGGAGCAGGATCGGCAGGAACGCCGGGAACGCCGTCCGGTTGTTCACCACGGCCACGTCGATCTGCCCGGTGACCTGGATGCCGGCCGCCGCGATCACGAGGCCGATGAGCATCGACCCGGAGTCGCCCATGAAGATCCGCGCGGGGTGGAAGTTGTGCGGCAGGAACCCGATGCACGCCCCGACCAGCAGCGCGACGAACAGCGTCGCGAGGTTCGAGTAGTCGCCCGGGCTCGCCTCGCGGGTGAGCTGGTAGGAGTAGAGGAAGAACCCGGTGCCGCCGATCGCGATCAGCCCCGCCGCGAGCCCGTCCAGGCCGTCGACGAAGTTGACCGCGTTCATCGCCACGACCACCAGGAGCACGGTGAGGCCGAGCCACATCCGCTCCGAGCCCAGCACCACGCCGTCGATCGGCAGCTGGTAGAGCTGCACGCCCATCGACGCCATGACGAACGCCGCGAGCACCTGACCCACCAGCTTCGTCATCCAGTCGAGGTCCCAGATGTCGTCGGCGACGCCCAGGGCGCAGACGATCGTCGCCGCCGCCGCGATGCCGATGATCGGCTCGGGGGTGTCGAACACGTCGTCGAGGAACGGCAGCCGGCTGGCCATCACGAGGCCGATGAGGATGCCCGCCCACATCGCGAGCCCCCCGAGCCGCGGCGTCGGGATCGAGTGCACGTCCCGGGACCGCACCGCGGTGATCGCCCCCCAGCGCAGGGCGCACCAGCGGGCCACCGGCGTCAGCAGGTAGGTCGCCGCCGCGGCGATGAGCAGGAGCAGGAGGTACGCCCTCACCGGCCGGGTCCACCCACCACCGGGGCGACCTCGCGCAGCCGGTCCAGGCCGATCGCGCCCTGGCGCACCACGCGCAGCTCGTCGCCCGTCGCGTCGACGATGGTGGAGGCCACCTGCCCGGGGGTGCGGCCGCCGTCGAGGTAGGTCTGCACGCGGTCGCCGAGCTGCTCGACCGCCTCGCCGACCTCCAGCGCGGAGGGCTGCCCGGTGCGGTTCGCGCTGGACACGGCCATCGGCCCGGTCCGCCGCAGCAGCGCCAGGGCGACGGGGTGGTCCGGCACCCGGAGCGCGACGGTCCCGCGGGTCTCGCCCAGGTCCCAGGCGAGCGAGGGCTGCGCCACCAGGATGATCGTCAGGCCGCCGGGCCAGAACGCCTCCGCGAGGTCCCGCACCGCCGCGGGCACGCCGGTCGCGAGGCCCTCGAGCGTCCGCACGTCCGGCATGAGCACCGGCGGGGGCATCTGCCGCCCGCGGCCCTTCGCGGCGAGCAGCGCGGCGACGGCCGGGGGCGTGAACGCGTCCGCGCCGATCCCGTAGACGGTGTCCGTCGGCAGGACCACGAGCCCGCCGCGCTGCACCGTGTGCACCGCGGCGTCGAGGGCGGGGCCCCACGTCGCGGGGTCGGTGGCGTCCAGGGCGTCGGCGGTCACGACCGCGAGTCTCCCACGCCGGCCTGGGCGGCGGTCAGCGGCTCGCCTGCGCCGGTCCGCCGGGCGACCAGCATCCGGGGGCGCCCGGTGAGGTCGGGGTGCGTCCGCACCGCCTCGAAGGCGCCGGTCTCCTCGGCCGCCGCCCGGGCCGCCGCGTCCTGGACCTCGGCGTGCTCCATCACCAGCAGCCCGCCGGGGACCAGGAGCCGCGCCGCGGCCGCGATCACCGCGCGCGGGACGTCCAGGCCGTCGACGCCGCCCCCGTACAGCGCCAGGTCGGGGTCGTGGTCGCGCACCTCGGGGTCCACGGGCACGGCGTCGGGCGGGATGTACGGCGGGTTCGACACGAGGACGTCGACGGTGCCGTCCAGGTCCGCGAGCAGCGCGGGGTCCCGGACGTCGCCGAGCAGGACGCGGGGCGCCGCCTCCAGGGGAGCGACCGCGCCGGCGTTGTGCCGGGTCAGGGCGACCGCCTCCGGGGAGGCGTCCACCGCCACGACCCGCGCACCGGGGACCTCGGTCGCGACCGACAGCGCGATGCCGCCCGCGCCGCAGCACAGGTCCACCACGAGCGGGACCGCGCCCTCGGTCACGAGCCGCGCGGCCTCGTCGACCGCGACCTGCGCGACCGTCTCGGTCTCCGGCCGCGGCACGAACACGCCCGGCTCGACGCGCAGGGTCAGGTAGCGGAACACCGTCGAGCCCACGATGTGCTGCAGCGGCTCCCGGCGCCGGCGCCGGTCCACCAGCTCGGCGAGCTCCTCGGTGAACCCCTCGGGGACCGGTGGGGCCAGCACGAGGTCCAGGCGGGGCAGGCCCAGCGCGAACGCCGCCAGCGCGGTCGCGTCGTGCCGGGGCGACCCGACGCCCGCCTGCTCCAGGACGCGCGCCGCGCCCTCGACCAGCGCCCGCATGGTCGGCACGCCGTCCGGGGCGTCGCTCACCGGGCCTCCCCCGCGGCGGCCAGCCGGGCCGCCTCGTCGGCCTCGACCGCGGACTGCACGACCGGCCCGAGGTCGCCGTCGAGCACGGCGTCGAGGTTGTACGCCTTGTAGCCGGTGCGGTGGTCCGCGATCCGGTTCTCCGGGAAGTTGTACGTGCGGATCCGCTCCGAGCGGTCCACGGTGCGGACCTGCGACCGCCGGGCCTCGCTCGCCGCCGCCGCCGCCTCCTCCTGCCGGGCCGCCAGCAGCCGGGCACGCAGCACGCGCATCGCCTGCTCGCGGTTCTGCAGCTGGGACTTCTCGTTCTGCATCGACACGACGATGCCGGTCGGCACGTGGGTGATCCGCACCGCCGAGTCCGTCGTGTTCACCGACTGGCCGCCGGGGCCGGACGACCGGTACACGTCGATCCGCAGGTCGTTCGGGTCGATCTCGACCTCGCCCTCGTCCTCCACCTCGGGGAAGACCAGGACGCCGGCCGCGGAGGTGTGGATGCGCCCCTGCGACTCGGTGACGGGGACCCGCTGCACCCGGTGCACGCCGCCCTCGTACTTCAGGCTCGCCCAGACGCCCTCGGCCGGGTCGGTCACCGCACCACGCGCCTTCACGGCGACCTGCACGTCCTTGTAGCCGCCCAGGTCGGACTCCGTCGACTCCAGCGTCTCCGTCCGCCACCCCCGCCGCTCGGCGTACCGCAGGTACATCCGCAGCAGGTCGCCCGCGAACAGCGCGGACTCCTCGCCGCCCTCGCCGGCCTTGATCTCCAGGATGACGTCGCGCGCGTCGTCCGGGTCCCGCGGGACCAGCACCCGGCGCAGCCGCTCCGCCGCCTGCCCCTCGGCCTCCGCCAGGACCGGCAGCTCCGCCGCGAACGCCTCGTCGGTCTCGGCCAGCTCCCGGGCGTCGGCGAGGTCCTCCGCGGCCGCGCGCCACGCCTGGTGCGCCTGCGCGACCCGGCCGAGCTCGGCGTACCGGCGGCCCAGGTTCCGGGCCAGCGCCTGGTCCGCGTGCACCGCGGGGTCGGCGAGCTGCTCCTCGATGCGGGCGTGCTCGTCGAGCAGCGGCCGCGCCGCGGCGAACGGGTCGGGCATCGGGCATCTCCTCGGGGCACGGCGGCTGCCGCGACGCGGCCTGCGGACACACGACGACGCCGGTGGCCGCGGTCCACGAGGGACCGCCGGCCACCGGCGTCGAGGTCGCTAGTTCGCGGTGCGCTTGCCGTAGCGCGCCTCGAACCGGGCCACGCGGCCACCGGTGTCGAGGATCTTCTGCTTGCCCGTGTAGAACGGGTGGCAGGCGCTGCACACGTCGGCGCGGATCTCGCCGGACGCCGAGGTGGAGCGCGTGGTGAACGTGTTGCCACAGGTGCAGGTCACCTGGGTCACCACGTACTCGGGGTGGATGTCGGTCTTCACAGGTGTTCTCCTCGGTTGGGGCCCCCGGGTCGTGCGCACGAGCCGCGCGCACGTGAACCGCAGGCCGACGGAACAGTCTGCCAGAACAGCGGTGCGTCGCGAAATCTTCCCGGTCGGCCTAGCGTCGGGAGGGATGAACGCCCGACGCGCACCCCGCACCCTCGTCCTGCCCGCTCTCCTCGTCGCCGCCGCGCTGCTGGCCGGCTGCGACGGCGGATCCCCCGCCCCGCCGTCCTCCGCGCCGCCGGCCCAGACGATCGGCCCGGGGCCGGGCGTGACGGCGACGCCCTCCACGTCCCCCACCACGACACCCGCCCCGACGGCCGCCGGCTGCACCGGGCCGGGCGAGGCCCCGCCGGCCGGCGCCGCGACCGTGGCGACCATCGACCTCGACGGCGACGGCACGTCCGACACCCTGTGGATCGCCTCGGACGGCGCGACCCGCACCCTCGGGATGACGACGGCCGCCGGCGCCACGGCCACCGCGCCGATCGACCTCGCCGGACCGGCGGGCGCCACCGCGTTCGCCCTGCGACCCGACCCCGCCGGGCCCGCCGAGGTGCTGCTGTCCGACAACCGCGTGGCCGACCTGCTGCTGGTGCAGGACTGCGCGTTCGTCGCCGCCACCGACGCGGAGGGGGCACCGTGGCGGTTCGACCAGGGCTTCGCCGGGCAGGGCACCGGCGTCGGCTGCCTGGACCTCGACGGCGACGGGACGCTCGACCTGGTCGGGCTGAACCTGGTCGACGACGTCGTGCGCCGCACCGCGATCGACCTCACCGGGACGGTGGCCGCGGCGGGCGTGTCCGACGAGGTGACGCTCGCCCCCGGCGACGAGGCGGCCCGGGAGACCGCGCACGCCCTGACCTGCGGCGACCGCACGGCCGGTGCCGACGGGGTGCACGAACCCGGGGCGTGATCGCCGCGCCCTACGATGACGCCATGCTGCGGATCGGCCTGGTGATCGACGACGGGCTGGACCGACCCGACGGGGTGCAGCAGATCGTCCTCACGCTCGGCGCGCGCCTGTCCGCCCTCGGCCACGAGGTGCACTACCTGACCTCGTCGACCGACCGCACCGACCTGGCGCACCTGCACGTGCTGGGCCGCACCGTCGGGGTCCGGTTCAACGGCAACCGCCTCGGCACCCCGCTGCCCGCGTCCCGCGCCGGGGTGCGGCGGCTGCTCGCCGAGGTCCCGTTCGACGTCCTGCACGTGACCATGCCGTACAGCCCGGTGCTCGCGGGACGCGTCGTGTCCGCCGCGCACCCCGGCACGGCCGTCGTCGGCTCGTTCGTCATCTACCCGCAGGACGCGCTGACCCGGTGGGGCATCCGGGCGCTCGGCCGGCTGGAGCGGCGGCGGCTGCGGCGGTTCGACGCGATCACCGCGCTGTCCGAGTCCGCGCAGCAGTCGGTGCGCGAGGCGTACGGGCGCGAGGTGCCGGTCGTCGGCGCGCCGGTGGAGCTCGACCGGACGAGGGGAGGGCGCACGACCGCGGACGGGGTGGCGGACGACGGGCGACCGGTGCGGATCGTGTTCCTGGGCCGCCTCGTCGAGCGCAAGGGACCCCGGGAGCTGCTCGCGGCCGCCGCGGCCCTGCACCGCACCGGCACGACGCGGCCCTGGCGGCTCACCGTGGCGGGCCGCGGGCCGCTGCTGGACGACCTGCGGGAGCGCGCCCGGGCCGCCGGCATCGCCGACCGGGTGGACTTCCCGGGCTTCGTCGCCGAGGCCGACAAGGGGGCCCTGCTGGGCGACGCCGACGTCGTCGTGCTGCCGTCCCTCGGGGGCGAGAGCTTCGGCATCTCCGTGGTCGAGGCGCTCGCCGCGGCCGACGGCGTCGTCCTCGCCGGTGACAACCCCGGCTACCGCACGCCGATGACCGGCCTCGAGAACCAGCTGGTCGACCCGCGCGACACCGCCGCGTTCGCCCGCACGCTCGCCCGCTGGGTCGACGACCCGGCCGCCCGGTCCGCCGCCGTGGCGCCGCAGCGCGCCGCGGCCGAGCGGTTCGACGCCGCCGAGATCACCCGGCAGACCCTCGCGGTCTACACCCGGGCCCTGGCGGCCCGCCGCGGCTGAGCCCCCGGACCGCGGCCGGGCCCGTGCGCGCCCACGACCTTGCAGAACTCGGGGGTTTCGGCGACGCGAACCCCCCGAGTTCTGCCATCTCGTCAGCGGGGCGGGACGCGCAGCGGGGCGGCGCTCCCGGCAGGAGTGCCGCCCCGCTCGTCGCGCGTCGGGCGTCAGTCGTCGTTCTTGCCGCCCGCGCCGGGCGTGGTCTTCTGGACCTGGAGCAGGAACTCGACGTTGCTCTTCGTGTCGCGCAGCTTGCCGAGCAGCAGCTCGATGGCCTGCTGCTGGTCGAGGGCGCCCATCACGCGGCGGAGCTTCCAGATGATCTTGAGCTCGTCCGGGGCGATGAGGATCTCCTCGCGGCGCGTCCCGGAGGCGTTGACGTCGACCGCCGGGAAGATGCGCTTGTCCGCGAGCGAGCGGGAGAGCCGGAGCTCCATGTTCCCGGTGCCCTTGAACTCCTCGAAGATGACCTCGTCCATCTTGGAGCCGGTCTCGACCAGCGCCGAGGCGAGGATGGTCAGCGAGCCGCCGTGCTCGATGTTGCGCGCCGCACCGAAGAACCGCTTCGGCGGGTAGAGCGCCGAGGCGTCGACGCCACCGGACAGGATCCGCCCGGAGGCCGGGGCCGCCAGGTTGTACGCGCGCGACAGGCGGGTCAGCGAGTCGAGCAGCACGACCACGTCCTGGCCGAGCTCGACCAGGCGCTTCGCCCGCTCGATGGCCAGCTCCGCGACCATGGTGTGCTCGGACGCGGGCCGGTCGAAGGTCGAGGCGATGACCTCGCCCTTCACGGTCCGCTCCATGTCCGTGACCTCCTCGGGGCGCTCGTCGACGAGCACGACCATGAGGTGGACCTCGGGGTTGTTCGCGGTGATCGCGTTGGCGATCTGCTGCATGATGATCGTCTTGCCGGCCTTCGGGGGCGCGACGATCAGACCGCGCTGGCCCTTGCCGATCGGGGCGACGATGTCGATCACGCGCGGCGTGAGCAGGTTCGGCTCCTTCTCCAGCCGCAGGCGGTCCTGCGGGTAGAGCGGCGTGAGCTTGGTGAACTCGGGGCGCTGGCGCGCCTGCTCCGGCGACATGCCGTTGACGGTGTCCAGGCGGACGAGGGCGTTGGCCTTGTTCGGCCGCCCGGCCTGCTGATGCGGGACCGGGTCGCCCTCGCGGGGCGCGCGGACGGCGCCGGTGATCGCGTCGCCGCGCCGCAGGCCGGCCTTGCGGACCTGGCCGAGCGGCAGGTAGACGTCGTTCGGCCCGGGCAGGTACCCGCTCGTGCGGACGAACGCGTAGGAGTCCAGCACGTCGAGGATGCCCGCGACCGGGACGAGGACGTCGTCCTCGTCGATCTCGACCTCCTCGTAGGCGCCGACGTCGGTGCCGCCCCGCTGGCCGCGGCCGCGCTTGGTGCGGTCCCGGTCGCGGTAGCGGTCCCGGGAGCGCCGGCGACGGCCGCCGCGCTCGTCGTCCTCGCCGTCGCGCGGCGGCTCCTGCTGCCCGCCCGGGGACTGCTGCGCGCCGCGGGCCGGCTGGGAGCCGCGCTCCTGCTGCGCACCGCGGTCCTGCTGCTGGCGCGGCTCCTGCTGGCGCTGGCGCTGGCCGTCGGCGCGGTTCTCGCGGTCGCCGCCCGAGGTGGGGCCCTCGGGGAGCGTGACGTCGACGGTCGGGGCGCCGGCGCCCCGGCCCGCGCGCCGGGGGCGGCGCTCACCGGTCACGGCACCGACGGCGTCGGCCGCGCGGGCCGCGCGGTCGTCGACCTGCGACGGCGCACCCTGCCGGTTGTCGAGCGAGCGCTCGACGGCCTCGAGGCCGGCGAGCACGTCGACGGTGCGCGCGGCGGCGGAGGCCAGGGGCGCGGCGGCCACCGGTGCGGCGACCACGGGCGCGGCGGCCTCGGTGGGCGCCTCGGCACCGGCACGGACCGGGCGGCGGCGCTGCTCGCGCGCGGGCTCGGCGGCGGGCTCGGGCGCGGCGACCGGTGCGGAGCCGAGCGGTGCCTGCTCCCCGGACGGCCGGCCGGCGTCCCGGGACGCGGCGCGACGGCGCGCGGGACGCTCGGCACCACCCGGGTTCGTCGCCCGGATGGCGTCGACCAGGTCGCTCTTGCGCATCCGGGACGTCCCCGTCACGCCGAGCCGGGCCGCGAGGGCCTGCAGCTCCGGCATGCGCATCGCGGAGATGGCGTCGCCACGGGCGGAGCCGCCGGAGCTCGCGCTCACGGCGGGCTCGATGGTGTCAGTCACGAAGGACCCTTCCCCCTCGTCGGTGACCGCCACCCGTCGTCGGGGCGCGGTCCGCACCCGGTCCTCATGGGGACCGGAGCATCGGTGAAGCCGCACGGGTCGCACGACGGAGTCGGCTGACGTGGGCTGGATCGTTCCCGGTCTCAGGTCTCGCACCCGCGCCTCGGAGGTGCTGGGCGACGCTCGGCGCGGCCCGGAAAAGGCTGTGCGGGTATCAGGAAGAAGCCCGGGGAACGGCCCGAGCATAGCACCGGCGCCGGACGTCAGGGCAGCCTTCGCCACGCCGCGCCCGCGACGTCGATCCCGAGCCGGACGATGCGCCAGCCGCCCATCGCGCCGCCGAACACCGCAGCGAGCGCGTCGTCGGCGTCGGTCGCCCCGTCGGCCGTCCCGGTCGCACGCGCGAGCACGAGGACGGTGGGCCCGGCGCCCGACACCACGGCGGCGACGTCGCGGGCACGCAACGCGTCGACGAGCGCCATGCTCTCCTTCATCACCGGTCGCCGGTAGCCCTGGTGCAGGCGGTCCTCGGTCGCGGGCAGCAGCAGGTCGGGGCGGCGACCGAGGGCCTCGACGAGCAGCGCCGCGCGGCCGGCCTGGAACGCGGCGTCGCCGTGCGGGACGCTCGCCGGCAGCACGCCCCGGGCGTGCGAGGTCGCCAGCCGGGTGCCGGGCACGACCACCACCGGAGCGACGTCCTCGTGCACCGGCAGCCGGGCGGCGTGCACGGTGCCGGCCGCCCCGTCGGACCAGGCGACGGTGGCTCCCCCGAGCAGAGCGGGCGCGGCGTTGTCCGGGTGGCCCTCCAGCTCCGTGGCCAGGCGCAGCACCACGTCGTCGTCCAGCGACTCCGGCTCGGCGACGAGGGCGCGCGCGGCGAGCAGCCCCGCCACGACGGCGCCTGCCGACGACCCGAGCCCGCGACCGTGCGGGATGCGGTTGCGGCAGGTCAGGTGCAGACCGGTCTGCGGCGCGCCCACGTGGTCCAGCGCGTGCCGCAGCGCCCGCACCACGAGGTGGTCGTCGCCCGACGGCACGTCCTCGGCGCCCTCCCCCACGACGTCGACGACCACGTCGGCGGACCCGAGGGCGCGCACCTCGACGTCGTCGTGCAGCGCGAGGGCCAGGCCGAGGGCGTCGAAGCCCGGGCCGAGGTTGGCGCTCGTGGCCGGGACGCGCACCCGCGCCCGGTCGGCTCCCAGTCGCACGGCCGGCTCAGCCGAGGTCGAGGGCCGCGGCGATCTCGACCACGTCGGCCCGGACGCGCGTCGTGGCGACCTCGCCGCCGTCCGCGGTCCGGAGCGCCCACTGCGGGTCCTTGAGGCCGTGGCCGGTGACCGTGACGACGATCCGTGCACCGGCGGGCACCCGTCCCGCCGCCGCCATCTTGAGGACGCCCGCGACCCCCGCGGCCGACGCGGGCTCGACGAACACGCCGACCTGCGCGGACAGGACGCGGTGCGCGGCGAGGATCTCGTCGTCCGTCACCGCGTCGATCACGCCGCCGGACAGGTCGCGCGCGGCCTCGGCCTGCGTCCAGGAGGCGGGGTTGCCGATCCGGATCGCGGTGGCGATGGTCTCCGGCTCGGTGATCGGGTGGCCGGCGACGATCGGCGCGGCGCCCGCGGCCTGGAACCCCCACATCGCGGGGGTGTGCGTCGCGACGGGCGCGAGGTCCACGCCGGCGTCCAGGCCCGCGTACTCGCGGAAGCCCTTCCAGTAGGCGGTGATGTTGCCCGCGTTGCCGACCGGCAGCGCGTGGATGTCCGGCGCGTCGCCGAGGGCGTCGACGATCTCGAAGGCCCCCGTCTTCTGGCCCTCGATGCGGTCCGGGTTCACGGAGTTCACCAGCTCGACCGGGTAGGCCTCGGCGAGCTTGCGCGCCGCGACCAGGCAGTCGTCGAAGTTCCCGTCGACCTGCAGCAGCCGCGCGCCGTGCGCGACGGCCTGGCTGAGCTTGCCCATCGCGATCTTGCCGTCCGGCACCAGCACCGCGCAGACCATGCCGGCCGCGGTCGCGTACGCCGCGGCCGAGGCCGACGTGTTGCCGGTGGACGCGCAGACGACGGCCTTCGCCCCGCGCCCCGCGGCCGCGGACATCGCCGTGGTCATGCCGCGGTCCTTGAACGAGCCGGTCGGGTTCATCCCCTCGACCTTGACGAACACCTCGGCGCCGGTCAGCGCGGACAGCGCGGGCGCGGGCACGAGCGGCGTCCCGCCCTCGCCGAGCGTGACCACGTGCTCCTGGACGTGTGCGGGCATCCGGTCCGCGTACTCGCGGATGACCCCGCGCCACTGCTGTGCCATCAGGCTCCCTCGACTCGCAGGACGGAGACGACCTCGTGGACCGAGTCCAGGCCGTCGATCGCGGCGACCGTCGCCGCGAGCGCGGACTCCGGGGCCTCGTGCGTGGTGATGACCAGGCGGGCGGTGCCCGGCGCGACGTCGGCGGGCGTCGCGTCGGCCGGGGTCTGGCGGACCGCCTCGATCGAGACGCCGTGCTCGGCGAGGACGGCGGAGACCTGGGCGAGCACGCCCGGGCGGTCGGCGACCTCGAGCCGCACCTGGTAGCGGGTCCGCGCCGACTCGGCCGGCAGCACCGGCAGGTCGGCGTACCAGGACTCGGCCGGGCCGCGGCCGCCGTGCACCCGGTGACGGGCGGCGGAGACGACGTCGCCGAGGACGGCGCTCGCCGTCGGGGTGCCCCCCGCGCCGCGTCCGTAGAACATGAGCTCGCCCGCGGCCTCGGCCTCGACGAACACCGCGTTGAACACGCCGCGCACGCCCGCGAGCGGGTGGTCGACGGGGACCAGCGACGGGTGCACGCGCACCTGCACGCCCTCGCCGTCGGCGGTGGTGTGCCGCTCGGCGATGGCGAGCAGCTTGATCACGTACCCGGTGCGGCCGGCCCACGCGACGTCGTCGGCGGTCACCGACGTGATGCCCCGGCGGTCGACGTCGTCGAGCGACACCCGGGTGTGGAACGCGAGCGACGCGAGGATCGCGGCCTTGGCCGCCGCGTCGAAGCCCTCGACGTCCGCGGTCGGGTCGGCCTCCGCGTAGCCGAGCGCCTGCGCCTCGCGGACGGCGGCGTCGAGGTCGAGCCCGTCGGTCGCCATCCGGTCCAGGACGTAGTTCGTCGTGCCGTTGACGATGCCGAGCACCCGGCGGACGCGGTCGCCGGTCAGCGACTCGCGCACCGGACGCACCAGCGGGATCGCGCCGGCGACGGCGGCCTCGAAGTACAGGTCGACACCGGCGCCGTCGGCCGCCTGGTAGAGCGTCGGGCCGTCCTGCGCGAGCAGCGCCTTGTTGGCGGTCACGACCGCGGCGCCGTGCTCGACGGCGCGCAGCAGCAGGGACCGGGCGGGCTCGATGCCGCCGACGACCTCGACCACCACGTCGGCCTTCTCGACCAGCCCCTCGGCGTCCGAGGTGAGCAGCGCCCGGTCGACGACGGGGTCGCGCTCGGCGTCGACGTCGCGGACGGCGATCCCCACGAGCTCGAGCGGGGCGCCCACCCGGGCGGCGAGGTCCGCGGCCTGCGTGGTGAGCAGCCGGACGACCTCCGTGCCGACGACGCCGCAGCCGAGCAGCGCCACGCGCACGGCGGGACGCGCGGTCGCGGTCGCGGTCACCGTCGTCGCGGTCGTCGCGGTCGTCGCGTCACCGGTCGTGGCGGGTCGGACGGTCTCGTCGCGTGCGGTCACCGCGGGCACCTCTCACTCACACCCGGCCGGGCCGGGTCCGTGGGATCGGTCCGGCGCCTCGGCCGGACCGATCCACAGGATAGGGGGCGTGACCGTGCGTCCGGCGGCGCATCCACACCGTGGGCGCGGGGCGACGCCGCCGGACCCCCTGTCCGGGATCGGTGCGGCCGCCCACGACGTCACGCGTCTGCTCGCAGCCGCTCCTCGAGCAGTGCCAGCTCGCGCTCCCACCCCGGGAGCTCTCGCCGGACCACCTCACGGACCACGTCGTCGTCGACCTCGACGTAGCCGCGCACGATGCGGTTCCGTGTCGAGCGGACGGCCGGCCAGTCGTCGCCGCAGAGCCTGTCGCGCAGGTCGGGCGGGAGCTTGCCGAGGCACTCGATCGCCGCGACGAGACCCATGTTCGCTGCATCCAGCCCCACCCGCCGGTCGAGCCCGATCTCCGCGGCGTTCTCCCGGAGGATGACGACGTGCTCCAGCGCCTCCTCCACCAGCCGGTGCGGGAGGGCGCTCACAGCGCGATCGCCTCGACCGTGGCGGCGACCCGCGGCTTGAGCATCCGCTCCGGCACGACATCCACCGGCCGTTCGAGGATGCGCTCGAGCTCGACCTCCGCCCGCCCCAGGTCGAAGAGGCTCATCTCGGGCGCCAGGTCCACCAGCAGGTCGACGTCCGAGTCCGGTCCGTCCTCACCCCGCGCCACCGAGCCGAACACCCGCACGTTGGACAGGCCGTGGCGCGCCGCAGCCGCGACGACGGCCTCCCTCCGGGTGCCGAGGACCCGCCCCAGCACGGAGTCGGGCTCGTCCAGCGCGACGACGTCCGGCGGCGCGATCGGGTCGGCGGCGCCCGGTTCCAGCAGACGCGCCCTCGTTCCCCCCGGTGCCCCCGCGCCGTGCGCCGTCCCGCCGACCACCACCGATCCCGGCGGCGTGTGCACCACGTCCACCCGCCGCAGCAGCCGCGCCACCTCCGGCTGGCTCCGCCCGAGCGCCGCGGCGATGCGCCGCTGGCTCCACCCGAGCCCCGACGCCTGCCGCGCCGCCACGACCAGCGACCGTGACGCCTCGGCCCGCAGCCGCTCCGCGCGCGCCGCCGCCTCGGCCAGGTACGCCCCGAACGCCTCCTCGAGAGGCGTCGGACCACCCGCGCCGGACCCGTCCCCCTGCTCCTCCACCATCGTGGACCACCTCCTGATAGCAGATGCTATCAGGGCAGGTCAGCCCAGGTCGAGGGCCAGCAGGTCGTCCTCGGTCTCGCGCCGGACCAGCACGCGGGTGACCCCGTCGCGCACGGCGACGACGGGCGGGCGCGGCACGTGGTTGTAGTTCGACGCCATCGACCGCCCGTAGGCACCGGTCGCCGCGACGGCGAGCAGGTCGCCGGGCGCGACGTCCGCGGGCAGCTGCACCTCGTGCACCACGACGTCGCCGCTCTCGCAGTGCTTCCCCACCACGCGCGCCAGCACGGTCTCGGCCGAGCCCGTCCGGGACACCAGCGCCGCGTGGTAGTGCGCCCCGAACAGGGCGGGGCGGATGTTGTCGCTCATGCCGCCGTCCACCGAGACGTACAGGCGCACCCGGCCGTCGTCGATCGTCACCGGCTTCACGGTCCCGACCGTGTAGAGCGTGAGCGTCGTCGGGCCGACGATCGTGCGGCCGGGCTCGAACGACAGCCGCGGGACGGGCGTGCCCAGCTCCGCGCACACGGCGTCCACGGTGGTGGCGAGGTCCTTCGCGATGCGCTCGGGGTCGAGCGGCACCTCCCCCGGCAGGTAGGCGATGCCGAACCCGCCGCCCAGGTCGACCTCCGCGGCGAGGAACCCGGTGCGCGCCGCGAGCTCCGCGCGCAGGCCGAGCACGCTGCGCGCGGCCACCGCGAAGCCCGCGGGGTCGAGGATCTGCGAGCCGATGTGCGAGTGGATGCCGAGCAGGTGCAGCTCCGGTGCCGCGACGACCCGCTCCAGCGCCGTCATCGCCGGGCTGGTCCCGGACGCGCCGACGGCCACCGACAGGCCGAACTTCTGGTCCTCGTGCGCCGTCGAGATGTACTCGTGCCCGCCGGCGTGCACCCCGGTCGTCACCCGGACCATCACGGGCGCGGGACCGGCCCCGCGCGCACGGACGGCCGCCGCGATCCGGTCGATCTCGCCGAGCGAGTCGACGATGATCCGGCCCACGCCGACGTCCAGCGCCCGGGCGATCTCCGCGTCGGACTTGTTGTTCCCGTGCAGCCCGATGTCCGCGCCGGGCACACCGGCGCGCAGCGCGACCGCCAGCTCGCCACCGGTCGCGGTGTCGACGCGCAGCCCCTCCTCGTGCGCCCAGCGCGCGACCGCGACGGACAGGAACGCCTTGCCGGCGTAGTAGACGTCGACCCCGGCGCCGACGTGCGCGAACGTCTGCTCGAACGCGGTGCGCAGCGACCGCGCGCGCGCCCGGAACGACGCCTCGTCCAGCACGTACGCGGGCGTGCCCTGCTCGGCGGCGAGGTCGCGGAGGTCCACCCCCGCCACCGCGACCGCCCCGTCCGCTCCGCGGACCGCGTGCGCGGGCCAGGGCAGGCCGAGCGGGCCCGGGGTGCTGCCGCCCCCCGGCACCGGCGCGGTCACATCCGCTCCGGCGCGCTCACCCCGAGCAGGCCGAGCCCGTTCGCGAGCACCTGCCGGGTCGCGTCGTTCAGCCACAGCCGGGTGCGGTGCACGTCCGAGACCTGCTCGTCGCCGAACGGCATGACCCGGCGCTGGTCGTACCACTTGTGGTACGCCCCGGCGAGCTCCTCGAGGTAGCGGGCCACCCGGTGCGGCTCGCGCAGCTCGGCCGCCTGGGCGACGATCCGCGGCAGCTCGGCGATCTTGCCGAGCAGCACGGACTCGGTCGGGTGGTCGAGCAGCGACGCGTCGAACCCGTCCTCGCGACGGACGCCGGCGTCCCCGGCGTTGCGCGCGACGTTCGCGGTGCGGGCGTGCGCGTACTGCACATAGTAGACGGGGTTCTCGTTGGTCGCCCGGCTCAGCAGGTCCAGGTCCAGGTCGATCGACGAGTCCGCCGAGGAGCGCGCCAGCGAGTACCGCGCGGCGTCCACGCCGACCGCGTCGACCAGGTCGTCGATCGTGACGACGGTCCCGGCGCGCTTGCTCATCCGCACCGGCCTGCCCTCCCGGACCAGGTTCACCAGCTGGCCGATGAGGATCTCGAGGTTGACGTGCGGGGTGTCGCCGAACGCCGCGCACATCGCCATCATCCGGCCGATGTACCCGTGGTGGTCCGCGCCGAGCATGATGATGACGCGGTCGAAGCCGCGCTCGCGCTTGTCCAGGTAGTACGCCAGGTCCCCCGCGATGTACGCGGCGTCCCCGTCGGACTTGATGATGACGCGGTCCTTGTCGTCGCCGAAGTCCGTGGTGCGCAGCCAGGTGGCGCCGTCGGCCTCGAAGATGTGGCCGTTCTCCCGCAGCCGGGCCACGGCGCGGTCCACGGCGCCGGTCTCGTGCAGCGTGTCCTCGTGGAAGTAGACGTCGAAGTCCACGCCGAACTCGTGCAGCGACGTCTTGATCTCGCCGAACATGAGGTCGACGCCCCGGGCGCGGAACGCCTCCTGCGCCTCGGCGTCGGGCAGCGTGCGCGGGTCGGGGTCGCCGGCGGCGACGGCCTGCGCGATGACGGCGTCGGCGATGTCGGCGATGTACTGGCCGCCGTAGCCGTCCTCCGGCGCCTCCTCGCCCTTCGCCCGGGCCAGCAGCGAGCGCGAGAACCGGTCGATCTGCGCGCCGTGGTCGTTGAAGTAGTACTCGCGGCCGACCCGGGCGCCGGACGCCTCGAGCACGCGGGCCAGGCTGTCGCCGACCGCGGCCCACCGGACGCCGCCGATGTGGATCGGACCGGTCGGGTTCGCGGAGACGAACTCGAGGTTGATGGCCTCGCCTGCCAGGGTCTCGTTGCGGCCGTACGCGGCGCCGGCCTCGACGACCGAGCGCGCGAGCTCGCCCGCGGCGGCCGCGTCCAGCGTGATGTTGAGGAAGCCGGGGCCGGCCACGTCGACCTTCGCGACGCCCGGGGCGTCCGCGAGCCGGCGGGCGAGCTCCTCGGCGAACGCCCGCGGGTTCGTGCCGGCCTTCTTCGCCAGCTGCAGCGCGACGTTGGTGGCCCAGTCGCCGTGCTCGCGCTGCCGGGGTCGCTCCACGTGCACGGTGGGGGGCAGGTCGGCCGCGTCGAGGGCGAAGGTGCCGTCGGCGACCGCGCCCGCGAGGGCGGCGTGCAGGGACTCGGAGAGCTCAGCGGGGGTCACCGGACCAGGGTAGCGACGCCCCGGCGCCCGCCCGCCACCGGATTCACGCAGCGGACGCGCCGCCGTGCCCGCGGCGACCCCGCGGCCCCCACGTGTCCTCGAGCATCGCCGGGCGGCACGCGACCGTCGCCACGACCAGGAGCACCACGAGCGTGCCGAGCAGGAACCACAGCGCCGCCGTCCACCCGCCGGTCGCGTCGTACAGCACGCCGACCAGCAGCGGACCCGTGCCCGCGATGGCGTACCCGACGCCCTGCGTGAAGCCGGACAGCGACGCCGCCCCCGCGGAGGTCCGCGTGCGCAGGTTGATCAGCGCGAGCAGCACCGGGAAGGCCCCCGGGCCGAGGCCGCCGAGCAGGATCCACAGCCACACCGGCCCGCCCGGCGACAGCATCAGGCCGACGTAGGACGCCGCGAAGCACGTCACGAAGAACACGACGAGCCCGATGGGGTTGCGCATCCGCGCCGCCGCGATCGGCGCGAGCAGGGCCGGCGGCAGGCCGAGGATCGCGAACACGAACAGCCAGGTGCCGGCGGCGTGCGGCGACGTCCCGCCGTCGATGAGGATCTGCGGCAGCCACGCGAACATCGCGTAGGAGTCGAGCGAGTTCATCGCGAACGTGACGGCCATGCCCCACGCGAGCGGGCTGCGCCAGACCCGGCCGCCGGACCGGTGCCGCGACGTCAGCGCGGGCGTCGTCGCCGGCGCGCGGCGCAGCAGCCCGGACAGCTCCGAGCGGGCGGCCGCCGACCGCACGATCACCACCAGCCACGGCAGCGCCGCCAGCACCCCCACGGCGGACCACAGCGACAGCGACGCGCGCCAGCCCAGCCGCTCCGCGACGGGGACGGCGAGCAGCGCCGGCAGCGCCGTGCTGATCGACATCGTCACCGAGTACACGGACGTCACGACGCCGATCCGGTCCGGGAAGTACCGCTTCACCACCGGCGGCAGCAGGACGTTGCCCATGCCCATGCCCGCCAGCGCGATCAGCGACCAGCCCAGGAACCCGGTGGCGGTGGACGTGCCCGAGCGCACCACCTCGCCGGTCGCGGACAACAGCATCGCGAGGACCAGCAGCGGCTCCAGGCACACCCGGCG
>DAMBCY010000035.1:0-17128 GCA_032056255.1 Cellulomonas sp.
TGCGCGCGGCCTCCTGGGCCGCGTTGCGGGCCAGCGGGAAGCCGACGGCCCAGGCGATGCCCTGGGCGCAGACCAGGAAGACCAGCAGCGCCAGGGCGAACGCGACGGGCAGCTCGACGGAGGACTGGCCGGCGTCGGCGGGCTGGCGGCGACGGCGGTCGCGCCGGGAGGCCGGCGCCTCGGCCGGGGCCGCGTCCTGCGCGGCCGCCGGGGCGCTGGACGGCGCGGCGAGCAGCCGGTCGGCGTACCCGGCGAGCGCGGCGTGCACCGGCCCGGTGGCCTCGGCCACGCCCGCGGTGTTCATCGCGGCCTCGAACGGCGCCCCGCCGTCGGGCACCACCGCCGCGACGGGTCGCTCGACGATGCGCGCGGCCAGCTGCTCGGTCACCTCGTTGCGCCGGGCCCGGCGGTTCAGCACGACCTGCACCGAGGAGGGCGACCGGACGACCAGCCGCTCCCACAGCTCGAGGACGCGGCGCGCGGACCGCAGGGCCGGCAGGTCCGGGGTGACCACGAGCAGCGCGTCGTCCGCCTCCTCCAGCACCACGGCGGTCGCCTCGGTGAGGTGGCTGCCGACGTCGATCACCGAGACGTCGTACTGGAACCGCAGCGCGGACACGATCGACCGGGCGGCCCGGGCGGTCATCTCCTCGCCGCGCTCCCCCTGCAGCGGCGCCGACAGCAGCCGCAGCCCGCCGGGCGCCTCGTACGAGGCCTCGCGCAGCACCCGGCCGGACATCTCCCCCGCGATGTCCACCAGGTCGACCAGCGACCTCCGGGCGTGCACGCCGAGATAGGGCGCGAGGTCGCCGGACTGCAGGTCGAAGTCGGTGACCGCGACCGTCCGGGAGGCGACCAGCCCGCGAGCCAGCAGCAGGGAGACCACCGAGGTGCCGACCCCGCCCTTGGCACCGGCGACGGCGATCACCCGGCCACCCCGGCCGCCGGTGAGGTCGGACGCGACCGCCGCCCGCGCCGCCGCGACCCACTGGGCGACGGACTCGAGCCGGGCGACGACCTCGGCGAGGCTGGACGACGCGGAGATCACCGACCGGGCGCCGGAGTCCATCGCCGCGGCGAGCTGCTCGGGCCCGCTCTGCTCCACCAGCACGACGAGGCCCAGCAGCGGGTCGGCCGCGCCGATCGCGCGGACCACCTGCAGGCCGTGGTCGCCGTCGAGCGCCTGGTCGACGATCAGGACGTCCGTCTGCGGCGTGCGCTCGAGGACGTCCTGCACGTCGCCGGCCTGCCGGACGACCTGGAGCAGGGTGAGCCCCTCGCCCTCGGCGAGGAGGTCGGCGACGCGCTGCGCGGTGCGCTCGTCGGAGGTGGCCAGGACGACGTTCACGCTCATGGTCACTGCCCCTCGTACACGCGCTCGGACGGGTCGACGGTCGTGTCGTCACCGGCGCCGCGCAGCGCCAGGCGGAGCTTGACCGAGAAGCTCTCGACGTACGCGAGCCGCAGCGCGTCGTCGGAGGTCAGCGCGAACGTCACGGGCACGCCCCGCTGGCTCTCGAAGTTGCCGGCGGCGTCGGAGCCCTCGACCTCCTGGGCCACCCCGACCTCGAGGACGAGCGCGTTGGACACCCAGATCTCCGACCGGGCCGGCTCGAGGTCCGTCGCCGCGGTCGTCGCGAGGATGTCCACGTGGTCGCCCGGCGCGACCTTGCCCGCCACGCCGGTCTCGGCGTCGACCACGATCGCGACCTCGCGGAAGCCCGGCTGCACCCCGGGGCGCTCGATCAGCATGCCGGACTGCAGCAGGGAGCCGGTCGGCATGTCGGCCGCCGCCACCAGGCCGGTGGTCTCGTCGAGCGACCGGATCGCCGTCTCGGAGATCCACCGCTCGGGCAGCTCGACCTCCTCGAGCATGTCGGGCTCGATCGGCTGGTACGCCGCGACGTCCTGGGTGAGCTGGTAGGCCTTCGCGAGGCTGCCCACCTTGGAGTTCACGTCGGCGACGAAGACGACCACGGCGAGGAACACCGCGATCGCCCCGATCGAGGTCAGCACGAGGAGCAGGGCTCCTCGGCGCTGGCGCGGGTTCATGCAGGACCTCCGTGGGTGGTGACGACGGGGTTGTCCAGGGGCAGGGGCAGGCGGCAGAAGACGCAGGCGTCGAGCAGCCCGACCCGGCCGCACGAGCGGCACCGCGGGTACCCGGCCAGCGCGGCGGGGCGCAGCAGGGCGGAGACGAGCTCGACCAGGTCGGCGTGCAGCACGGTCGTGGCCGTCCAGCGCCGCGAACCCCACCGCGCGCCGTCGTCGGCCACGTCCACCCGGCGGTCCGCCCAGGCCGGGTCCGGCTCGAACGCCGGCGGGGTCGAGGTGGCGACCACCACGGTCGGCCCGTCCACGACGGGCGGCTCGGCGCCGAGCCGCACCGTGCCCGCCCGCTCGTCGACGACGAACCGGGTGGTCGGCCAGAGCCCCTGCGCGTGCTGCCACAGGCTCGGGTTCGGGGAGGAGAGCCGTCCGACGGACGACACGACGACCTGCGTGGTGCAGGCGTCCTCGACCGCCGCCAGGACCGCCGGGACCAGACCGAGCGCGTTGTCCGGCAGGGCGCCCGCCGCGGCCGCGCCGACGTAGAACGCGGTGGCGGGCACGTCGTGCTCGACGACGCCGATCCGCGACTCCCCGAGCGCGAGGCGCACCGCGCGGGCCGCGTCCGTCGCGCGGCGACCGCCGGTCAGCAGCAGGACGTCCGCCGCGGGCGGCACGGCCGCGACGGCGTCGAGCAGCGCGGCCGGGTCGGCGGGGGACGTCCGGTACGCGTCCGGCACGGCGGACGGGTCCGCGACGGCGATCACCGGCACCGGCGGCCTCCTCGGGTCGTGCGGTCCGGTCGAGACCGGGACGATGTCGCTGTGCGGTACAGCCTTGTCCGCGGGAACCTAGCATCGACCTAGGACGAACGTCCTGTTGAGAGACCCGGTGCGACCACCCTGTGGATCGTGACCCTGGTCACACGGAGAGCGAGGCGGCGTGCGCACTGCGGAGCTGCGGGTGGACGACCGGGCGATCGGCCCGTGCCTCGTCGCCGACACCTTCCTGACCAGGCTGCGGGGCATGCTCGGCCGCTCCCCGCTGCCCCCGGCGCTGCTGCTGCGGCCGTCCGGGTCGGTGCACGGGATCGGCATGCGCGCGACGCTCGACGTCGCGACCCTCGACGCCGACGGCCTGGTGCTGGCGGTGGACGTGCTTCACCCGTTCGGCGTCACCCGTCCGGTCCGCGGTGCGCGGCAGGTGCTCGAGGCCCCCGAGGGGTCGTTCGCCCGCTGGGGCGTCGTGCCGGGGTCGCGGGTGGGCGTCGCCCCGGCGGTGGACGCGCCGCGGTCCTGACGGCCGGCCGTCAGGACCCGGAACGCTCCCCGATCCGGCGCTGCCGGCTGATCTCCTTGCGCAGGCTCTCGTGGAAGTCGTCGGCCACGGCGAGCTGCTCGCGCAGGGCGCGCGCCCGTTCCTCCGCGGCCAGCCGGTACATGACGAGCCGCTCCAGGAGGGCGTCGTGCTCCTCGTCGGAGATGCCGGGCTCGTCGATGCGGTCCAGGACGCCCAGGAGGTCGCCCATCTCGTCGAGGGAGAAGTCGAGCGGCTTCATGCGCTTGATCAGCTCCAGCCGTGCGATGTCGGGCTCGGTGTACAGGCGGAAGCCGCCGTGCGTGCGGGCCGAGGGCCGGACCAGTCCGACCTCGCCGTAGTAGCGGATGGTGCGCAGCGACAGGCCGGTGCGCTCCGCGACCTCGCCGATCTGCATGTGGCGCAGGGACACGACGGCACCTCCTTCCGGGCTCGCGCGGCACAGCATAGCCAGCGCGGGTCCGGCGCCGACGGGGTCGGTGCAGCGCCGCGCCGGGCGGGTCAGCGGGCGGGACCGGGCGGGTCAGCGGGCGGGACCGGGCGGGTCAGCGGGCGGGAGCGGCGTCGCCCTCGATCCGGGCCAGCGCGTCCGCGTGCACCCGCCGCTCCAGGACGAACGACATGACCGGGACGACGCCCGCGAGCGCCATCGTCGCGAGCCGCCCGAGCGACCAGCGCATGGCCGACCACAGCTGCACCACGGTGGCGAGGTACACGACGTAGACCCAGCCGTGCGCGATCGCGACCCAGGTGCCCAGGACCGGCTCGGGGGCGCCGGTCGCGTCGACGCCGCCCGCGTGGAACGCGTACTTGAGCAGCATCTCCACGCACAGGACCAGCAGCATCGTGCCCGTCACCCAGGCCATCGCCCGGTAGCGGGAGAGCCGTCCGCGCGCGCCGTCGAGGACGGGCGGGGCGGCGGGCGCGGGCGGGGCGGCGGGCGCGGGCTCGGGCGGGCCGGCGGGCACGGGCTCGGTCATGGGCGGTCCTCTCGTCGCACGGGTGCCCCGACCGGACGGGGCCCTCCGCGATTCTCGCCCAGGGGCGCGCGCGCCGTGCCCCCGGCCCGGTATTCGGGTGTCGCGTTGTCGGCGGCCGGCCGTAGCGTGGCCGGTCGTGCGACCCCTTCCCCTCCCGGACCCCGGCCGTCCCCCGCTGACGGGCCCGTACCGCCTGATCGCCTGGCAGGCCCGGCGGCAGGCGGGCGTGCTCGCCGGCGCCACCGCGGTGGCCGTGGTGGGCAACGTCGCCGCGGCCGTGCTGCCGTGGCAGCTCGGGCGGATCGTCGACGGCGGGCTCGAGCACGGCCTCGGCCGCGAGCTGTGGCTCGGCTGCCTGCTGCTGGCCGGGCTCGGCATGGTGCAGGTGCTCGCGAACGTGGGGGGCCACCGGCTCGAGGTCGAGAACTGGCTGCGCGCCGCGTTCGCCTCCTCCCAGCAGGTCGGCCACCACGTGACCCGCACCGGTGACGCGATCACCGACGAGCTGCCCACCGGGGAGGTCGTCGCCACCGTCGCGACCGACGCACTCCGGATGGGCGAGGTGTTCGCGATCCTCCCGCGGCTGGTCGGCGGCATCGCGGCGTACCTGACGCTCGGCGCGGTGCTGCTGCGCACGTCCGTGCCGCTCGGCCTGCTCGTGCTGCTCGGCCTGCCGGTCGTCGTGGCCGTGCTGTCCCTGCTGGTCCCGGCCCTGCAGCGGCGGCAGTCCGCGCAGCGCGAGGCGACGGGCCGGCTGACCACGCTGGGCGCCGACACCGTCTCCGGCCTGCGCGTCCTGCGCGGGATCGGCGGCGAGGACGTGTTCGCCCAGCGGTACCGCGACCAGTCGCAGCAGGTGCGGGCCGCGGGCGTGCGGGTGTCCCAGACGCAGTCGCTGCTCGACGCGCTGCAGACCCTGCTGCCGGGCGTCTTCCTCGCCGTGGTCGTGTGGGTCGGCGCGCGGCTCGCCCTCGCGGGGGACATCACCCCGGGGCAGCTCGTGGCGTTCTACGGCTTCGCGGCCTACCTCACGCAGCCCCTCTGGACCGCGAGCGAGGCGATCCGCGTCGTCACCCGGGCGGTGGTCGGGGCGCGCAAGATCATCACCGTGCTCTCCGTGCCGGTGGCGGGCTCGGACGACGTCCCGGCGCCGGCGGCGGGCCCCGCGCGCGGCGCGGAGCTGGTGGACGAGGCCAGCGGGCTGGTCGTGCGGCCGGGGCGGCTCACCGCCGTGGTGAGCGCCGACCCGGACGAGTCCGCGCGGATCGCGCTGCGGCTCGGACGGCTGGGCCCGCCCCGGCACGGGGCCGCGGGCGACCGGCCGGGCGACGCCGAGGACGGCTCGCCCGCCGCGCCGCCGGACGCCGGGCTGTCCCGGGTGCGCTGGGGGCGGACGCTGCTGGACCAGCTGGCGCTGTCCGAGGTCCGCGGCCGCGTCGTGGTCGCGGAGTCCACCCCGCACCTGTTCACCGGCAGCCTCGCCGACGAGCTCGACGTGCGCGGTGGCGCCGACCGCGAGGCGCTGCTCGACGCCCTGCGGGTCGCGGACGCCGGGGACGTGCTCGACTCGGTGCCCGGCGGCCTGGACGGCGAGGTCGAGGAGAAGGGCCGCTCGCTGTCCGGCGGCCAGCGGCAGCGGGTCGCGCTCGCCCGCGCGCTGCTCACCGGGGCGGAGGTGCTGGTGCTGGTCGAGCCGACCAGCGCGGTCGACGCGCACACCGAGGCCCGGATCGCCCGGCGGCTGGCCGACGCGCGACGGGGCGCGACGACGCTCGTCGTGACCGCGAGCCCGCTGGTGCTCGACGTGGTCGACGAGGTCGCGCTCGTGCACGACGGCCGGGTCGTCGCGACCGGCCGGCACCGCGACCTCGTCCGGTCCGCCGGACCCGACGGCACCGCCTACCGGGCGGTGGTGTCCCGGACCGAGGACGTCGCCGCCCCGCCCGGCGCCCCTGCGCCCCCTGCACCGGCTCGGCCCGGCGCCGCACCCGAGGAGGAGAACCGTGAAGCTGCCCGTTGCTGACTCCGCGACCCTGCGCCGGCACACCGCGGCGCTGCTCCGGCGGCACCGTCGCGGCCTCGTGGTCGTCGTGTCGCTGCACGTGCTCGCCGCGACCGCGGGCCTCGCCGGCCCCTGGCTGCTCGGCCGTCTGGTGGACGACATGGTGACCGGCACCACCGGCTCCGCCGTCGACCGGACCATCGCCGTCCTCGTCGTCGCGGTCCTCGCCCAGACCGTGCTCATCCGCTACGCCCAGCGCGCCGCGATGGTCCTGGGCGAGACGGTGTTCGCCGAGCTCCGCGAGGAGTTCGTCGCGACCGTGACCCGGCTGCCGCTGTCCACCGTCGAGCGCGCCGGCACCGGCGACCTCGTCGCGCGCACCACCACCGACATCGACCGGGTGCAGTACACGGTCCGGTTCGGGGTGCCGCGCATCCTCGTCACCGTGGCGACCATCGCGCTCACCGCCGTCGCCGCGGTCGCGACGAACGCCCTGGTCGCGCTCGGGCTGCTCGCGGGGCTGCCGCTGCTGCTCGGCGTCACCCGCTGGTACCTGCGCCGCGCGGCGCCCGCGTACCTGCGCGAGTCCGCGGCCTACGCGACCATCAACGGCACCATCACCGAGTCGGTCGAGGGTGCGCGCACGGTCGACGCGCTCGGGCTCGGCGGCCGCCGCCGGGCGCGGCTCGACGCCGACCTGCGCGAGGCGTTCGCCGCCGAGAGCCGGACGCTGGACCTGCGCTCCGTGCTGTTCCCGGGCGTCGACACCGCGTTCCTGCTGCCCGTGGTCGCCGTGCTCGCGTGGGGCGCGTACCTGATCTCCACCGGCGGCGCGACGGTCGGCGCGGTCACCACCATCGCCCTGTACGCGATGCAGATCATCCACCCCATCGGCGAGCTGATCTTCTGGCTCGACGAGATCCAGGTCGGTGCGACCTCGCTCGCCCGGATCATCGGGGTCGCGGACGTCGCCCCGGACCGCACCGCGCGCGCCGCCCGGCCGGACGGCGAGGACGTCGTCGCAGAGGAGGTCCGGTACGCCTACCGGCCGGGCCACGACGTGCTGCACGGCGTCGACCTCGCGCTCCGCCCCGGCGAGCGGCTGGCCGTCGTCGGCCCGTCCGGCGCGGGCAAGTCCACGCTCGGCCGGATGCTCGCGGGCATCCACCCGCCCACCGGCGGCTCGGTCACGGTCGGCGACGTCCCGCTGGTGGACCTGCCGCTGGACGACCTGCGCGGCCACGTCGCCCTCGTGACCCAGGAGCACCACGTGTTCGTCGGGCCGCTCGCGGACAACCTGCGGCTCGCCGACCCCGCCGCGGACGACGCCGCCCTGGAGCGGTCGCTGCGCGCCGTCGACGCCTGGGACTGGGTCGAGGCGCTGCCCGACGGGCTCGCGACCGCCGTCGGCTCCGGAGGCACGCCCCTGACCCCGGCGCAGGCGCAGCAGATCGCGCTCGCCCGGCTCGTGCTGCTCGACCCGCACACGCTGGTGCTGGACGAGGCGACCTCGCTGCTCGACCCCCGGGCGGCACGGCACCTCGAGCGGTCGCTGTCCGCCGTCCTCGAGGGCCGCACCGTCGTCGCCATCGCGCACCGGCTGCACACCGCGCACGACGCCGACCGGGTGGCCGTCGTCGACGCGGGCCGGATCAGCGAGATCGGCCCGCACGAGGACCTGGTCGCCGCCGGCGGCGACTACGCGGCCCTCTGGCACAGCTGGCAGCGCGAGTAGGCCTGCGCCTGCCCGTGACGCCGAGATCGGTGTGTCGTCGCCGAGATCGGATGCCAGGACCACCGATCTCGGGCGCAGCGACCGATCTCGGCGTCGGGGAGGAACGGAGCCAAGGGGAAGGGCCGCTACTCCGGGGAACGGGTCGCAGCGGGCGGCTCGTCGGCCGGGGGGTCGTCGAACGCGCCGGAGGCGCGCAGGACCTCGTCCTTGAGCAGCCGGATCCACAGGAACACCGCGAACCCGCCGAACACGAACCACTGCGCCGCGTACCCGAGGTTCTGGACGTTCAGCCCGGTGCCCGCACGCGTCGGCGGGGGCAGCAGCGCGATCCCGGGGTCCTGGGCGGGCTCCGCCGAGGTCAGCACGGCGTACCCGGTCCAGATCGGGCCGCCCCACTCCCCCAGGAGCTCGGCGGACGAGATGCTGTCGGTCGTCCCGGCGGGCACGTCCGACGGCGGCAGCCCGGAGCCCTCCGACCCCTGCAGGTAGCCGGTGACGGTGACCGTCCCGCCGGGCACGGCGACCAGCGCGGCGCCCGGGTCGTCGTCCGCGACCCAGCCCCGCACGACGGGGAGCACGGCCCCGTCGGCGTCCGGATCGGCGGACGCGACGCGCAGCGGGGTGAGCACCAGGGAGCCGGTGCGGCCGTCGAGCGCACGGCCGGTCACGAGCAGCTGCCCGTCGGCCTCGTACGTCCCGGTGACCTCGACGCTGCGCCCGACCAGCGCGCCGTCGAACGTCGTCTGCGGGGCGATGAGGTCCTCGATCGGCACCGTCTCCTGCGCCTCGATCTCGGCCAGCCGCCGCTCCTGGGCGGCGGCCCCGCGGACCTCGGCGCGCTCGAGCTGCCACGCCCCGAGCCGGCCGCAGACGGCCGCGACGGCCAGGAACAGCACGAGCAGCCCGATCATCCGGGGCGTGCGCGCGACGCCCCACAGCGTCACGCGCTACTCCGCGGCGGGGTCCTGGGGCACATCCGCACGGTACCCGGCGCGGGCACCGGAGCGGCGACCGCCGTGCACGGCGGGCGTCGGTGCTGGTGACGCGTACCACACGGCCGGGCCCCGGGAGGGCCGGTGCGCCCTGTCACCCGATGGGGTTGGATGGATCCCGGCTGGGGATCAGCCACGGGGCGTGCTGGGTCCGACGTCCCGTGAGAGCGGCGTCCGACGCCGCAAGGCTGGGGTCCGCCCGGCGGGTGGCGCTCGACCGGGCCCACGGCGGTTCCGTGGTTCTGCGAAACGGGGAGAGAGCATGACGACGACGACGGCGGCACCCGAGACCTGGCGGGCCGGCACCGGCCAGCAGGTCTCCGAGGACACCCTCCGACGCATCGACGCCTGGTGGCGTGCGGCCAACTACCTGTCGGTCGGCCAGATCTACCTGCTGGACAACCCGCTGCTGCGCGAGCCGCTCACCCGGGACCACGTGAAGCCGCGGCTGCTGGGCCACTGGGGCACGACCCCCGGCCTGAACTTCCTCTACGCGCACCTGAACCGCGCGATCGCGGAGCGCGAGCAGTCCACGATCTACATCACGGGCCCCGGCCACGGCGGCCCCGGCCTCGTCGCCAGCGCCTACCTCGACGGCACGTACTCCGAGGTCTACTCGGACATCACGCCGGACGCGGAGGGCGTGCACCGCCTGTTCAAGCAGTTCTCGTTCCCGGGCGGCATCCCGAGCCACGTGGCCCCGGAGACCCCCGGGTCGATCCACGAGGGCGGCGAGCTCGGCTACGCCCTGTCGCACGCGTACGGCGCGGCGTTCGACAACCCGGACCTGCTGGTCGCCACGGTGATCGGGGACGGCGAGGCCGAGACCGGCCCGCTGGCGACGTCCTGGCACTCGAACAAGTTCGTGGACCCGGCCAAGGACGGCGTCGTCCTGCCGATCCTGCACCTCAACGGGTACAAGATCGCGAACCCGACGGTGCTGGCCCGCATCCCCGAGTCCGAGCTGCTCGACCTCATGCGCGGGTACGGCCACGAGCCGCACCTGTTCGTCGGCGGGTTCGACGGCGAGGACCCGGCCGCCGTGCACGCGCGGTTCGCCGCGCTGCTCGACGTCGTGCTGGACGAGATCGCCGAGATCAAGGCCCGCGCGGCCGCCGGCGACGAGTCCCGTCCCGCCTGGCCGATGATCGTGTTCAAGACCCCCAAGGGCTGGACCTGCCCGCCGGTGATCGACGGCAAGCAGGTCGAGGCCTCCTGGCGCTCGCACCAGGTGCCGCTGGCCAGCGCGCGTGACACCGACGAGCACCTGCACGTGCTCGAGGACTGGCTGCGGTCCTACCGCCCGGAGGAGCTGTTCGACGAGAACGGCGCCGTCCTCGCGGACATCACCTCCCTGGCGCCGGCCGGCACGCTGCGGATGAGCGACAACCCGCACGCCAACGGCGGCCTGCTGCTCAAGGACCTGCGCCTGCCGGACTTCCGCGACTTCGCGGTGGACGTGCCGGTGCCGGGCGGCTCGATCTCCGAGGCGACCCGCCAGCTCGGCGTGTACCTGACCGAGGTGATCCGCCGGAACCCGGACAACTTCCGGATCTTCGGCCCGGACGAGACCGCGTCGAACCGCCTGCAGGCCGTCTTCGACGTGACCGACAAGCAGTGGAACGCCGAGTACCTGCCGACCGACGTGGACGACCACCTGGCCCGCGCGGGCCGCGTCGTCGAGATGCTGTCGGAGCACCAGTGCCAGGGCTGGCTGGAGGGCTACCTGCTCACCGGGCGGCACGGCCTGATCACCTCGTACGAGGCGTTCATCCACATCGTCGACTCGATGTTCAACCAGCACGCGAAGTGGCTGAAGGTCACGAACCACATCCCGTGGCGCCGGCCGATCGCGTCGCTGAACTACCTGCTGTCCAGCCACGTGTGGCGCCAGGACCACAACGGCTTCAGCCACCAGGACCCGGGCTTCATCGACCACGTGGTCAACAAGAAGGCCGAGATCGTCCGGGTGTACCTGCCGCCGGACGCGAACACCCTGCTGTCGACGTACGACCACTGCCTGCGCAGCCGGCAGTACGTCAACGTCGTGGTGTCCGGCAAGCAGCCCGCGCCGAACTTCCTCACGATGGACGAGGCCGTGGCGCACTGCACCCGCGGCCTGGGCATCTGGGACTGGGCCGGCACCGAGGTCGAGGGCGAGGACCCGGACGTCGTCCTGGGCTGCGCCGGCGACGTCCCGACGCTGGAGGTGCTGGCCGCGGCCGACATCCTGCGCCGCGAGCTGCCCGACCTCAAGGTCCGCGTCGTCAACGTCGTGGACCTCATGCGGCTGCAGGACGAGCGGGAGCACCCGCACGGCCTGTCGGACCGCGACTTCAACACGCTGTTCACGACGGACAAGCCGATCGTGTTCGCCTACCACGGCTACCCGTGGCTGATCCACCGCCTGACGTACCGCCGCAAGGGGCACAAGAACCTGCACGTGCGCGGGTACAAGGAGGAGGGCACGACCACCACGCCGTTCGACATGGTCATGCTGAACGACCTCGACCGGTTCCACCTGGTGATCGACGTGATCGACCAGACGCCGTCGCTCGGGTCGAGGTACGCGGGCCTGCGCCAGCGGATGGTCGACGCCCGGCTCCGCGCGCACGAGTACACCCGGGAGCACGGCGAGGACCTGCCCGAGGTCCGGGACTGGGTCTGGCCCGATGCGGGCGACACCGCGACCGACCAGGGCGGGCCGCAGCAGGGCGCCGCCACCCTGTCCACCGGCGGTGACAACGAGTAGGGCTCCGTGGCCGATGGCCCGCACCACCCGGTGCGGGCCATCGGTCTTCTAGGACCAAGGTCACGACGGGGCGACCGGAAGACGGCCCGGGTGCCCCGAGGTGGCCAGTGTCACCGGGCCCGGGGCGCATCTGCTCAGCCCGGTCCGGCACAATTCATCCCACCACCTGACTCCCCCGACGACCGCACCCCGGTCGATCCGATCAAGGAAGAAGCCCCGCTCGTGGCCCGCAGCATCTACGTCACGTCCCCGGAAGGGGACACCGGCAAGTCCACCGTCGCACTCGGCCTCGTCGACCTGCTGACCCGCACCGTCCAGAAGGTCGGCGTGTACCGGCCGATCGCCCGGTCCACGCAGGCCGCCGACTACGTGCTGGAGCTCCTGCTCTCCCACGACGGCGTCGACCTGGGGTACGAGGACTGCATCGGCACCACCTACGAGGCCGTGCACGCCGACCCGGAGGCCGCGCTCGCGACCATCGTGCAGCGCTACCACGCGATGGCGCGTGACTGCGACGTCGTCGTGATCGTCGGCACGGACTACACCGACATCGCCGGCCCCGCGGAGCTCGGTTTCAACGCGCGGATCGCCGCCAACCTGGGCGCCCCGGTCCTGCTGTGCGTCAAGGGCCAGGACCGCACGCCCGAGGAGGTCCGCCAGGTCGCCGAGGTCGCCGCCGCGGAGCTCGAGGCCGGGCACGCGCAGGTCGTCGCGATCGTCGCGAACCGCTGCCGCCCGGAGGACGTCGACGCCGTGCGCGCCGAGCTCGCCACCCGCGCGACCGCCTGGGCCCTCCCGGAGGACCCGTTCCTGGTCGCCCCGACCGTGCGCCAGCTCATGGACGCCGTCGACGGCCGGCTCGTCGCCGGGGACGAGCAGCTGCTGTCCCGCGAGGCGACCGAGCTGCTCGTCGGCGCCATGTCGATCGAGCACCTGCTGGAGCGGCTGTCCGACGGCGTCGTGGTGATCGTGCCCGGCGACCGGTCCGACATCCTGCTCGGCCTGCTGATGGCGCACACCGCCGAGGGCTTCCCGTCCCTGTCCGGCGTGATCCTCAACGGCGGGTTCACGCCGCCGGCCGTCGTCGGCCGGCTCGTCGACGGCCTGGGCAGCCGCCTGCCGCTGATCCGCACCGACCTCGGCACCTTCCGCTCGGCGAGCGCCGCCGGCAACACCCGCGGACGCCTGTCCGCCGACTCGCAGCGCAAGGTCGACACCGCGCTCGCGCTGTTCGAGAAGTACACGGACGCCGAGGAGGCCCTGGCGGCCCTCGAGGTCCCGGCCCCGGACGTCGTCACCCCGCTGATGTTCGAGTACGAGCTGCTGGACCGGGCCCGCGCGGACCGCAAGCACATCGTGCTCCCCGAGGGCGGCGACGACCGCATCCTGCGCGCGGCCTCCACGCTGCTGCAGCGCGAGGTCGCCGACCTGACGCTGCTGGGCGACGAGGCCTCGATCCGGACCCGCGCGACCGAGCTCGGCCTGAACCTCGCCGCCGCGAACGTCATCGACCCGAAGTCCGGCGACGTGCTGGAGCGGTTCGCCGCCGAGTACACCGAGATGCGCAAGCACAAGGGCATGACCGTCGAGCGGGCGCGGGAGATCGTGTCGTCCGTGTCGTACTTCGGCACGCTCATGGTCCAGCTCGGTCTCGCCGACGGCATGGTCTCGGGCGCCGCGCACACCACGGCGCACACGATCAAGCCGTCGTTCGAGATCATCAAGACCGTCCCCGGCACCTCCGTGGTGTCGTCGGTCTTCCTCATGTGCCTCGAGGACCGGGTGCTGGTCTACGGCGACTGCGCCGTGAACCCCGACCCGACGGCCGAGCAGCTCGCGGACATCGCGATCTCGTCGGCCGCGACCGACGCGCAGTTCGGCATCGAGCCGCGGATCGCGATGCTGTCCTACTCGACCGGCATGTCCGGGTCGGGCGCCGACGTCGACAAGGTGCGCACCGCGACCGAGCTGGTCCGCGAGCGCCGTCCCGACCTCAACGTCGAGGGCCCGATCCAGTACGACGCAGCCGTGGACGCCTCGGTGGCGAAGACCAAGATGCCCGACTCGGACGTCGCCGGCCGGGCGACGGTCTTCATCTTCCCGGACCTCAACACCGGGAACAACACCTACAAGGCCGTGCAGCGGTCGGCCGGCGCGGTCGCGGTCGGCCCGGTGCTGCAGGGTCTGCGCAAGCCCGTCAACGACCTGTCCCGGGGCGCCCTGGTGCAGGACATCGTCAACACCGTCGCCATCACGGCGATCCAGGCCCAGCGCACCACCGCCATGGGCTCGACCCCGGAAGGCTCGAAGTGAACCACGTCCTCGTCATCAACTCCGGCTCCTCGTCGATCAAGTACCAGCTGGTCGACGTCACCAGCGGCGACGCCCTGGCCTCCGGCATCGTCGAGCGCATCGGCCTCGAGGTCGGCAGGGTCAAGCACGAGGGGCCGAACGGCACCACCGTGCTCGAGCAGCCCGTGCCCGACCACGAGGAGGGCATGCGCCTGGTCCTCGGCCTGTTCGCCGAGCAGGGCCCGCAGCTGCGCGAGGAGGACCTCACCGCGGTCGGGCACCGGATCGTCCAGGGCGGCGACGTGTTCGACGGCCCGGCGGTGATCGACGACGAGGTGCTCGCGCAGATCGACGCGCTGTCCCCGCTCGCCCCGCTGCACAACCCGGCGAACGTCGCGGGCATCGACGCCGCCCGGGTCGCGTTCCCGAACGTCCCGCACGTGGCCGTGTTCGACACCGCGTTCCACCGCACGATGCCGCCCGCCGCGTACACCTACGCGATCGACCAGGCCGTCGCGGCCGAGTTCAAGATCCGCCGCTACGGCGCGCACGGCACCTCGCACAAGTTCGTGTCCCGCGAGACCGCCGCGTTCCTCGGCAAGGACGTGTCCGAGCTCAACACGATCGTGCTGCACCTCGGCAACGGCGCCTCGGCCTCGGCCGTGCGCGGCGGCGTCTGCATCGACACCTCGATGGGCCTGACCCCGCTGGCCGGCCTGGTCATGGGCACCCGGTCCGGCGACATCGACCCGGCCGTGCTGTTCCACCTCGCGCGGGTCGGCGGCTACTCGATCGACCAGCTGGACGAGCTGCTGAACCGGAAGTCCGGGATGCTCGGCCTGTCCGGCTACACCGACATGCGCGACGTGCACGAGGCCGTGGCGGCCGGGGACGAGCGCGTGAAGACCGCGCTGGACGTCTACTACCACCGCATCAAGGCCTACGTGGGCCAGTACCTCGCCGCGCTCGGGCACGTCGACGTCATCGCGTTCACCGCCGGCATCGGGGAGAACGACGACATCGTCCGGCTGAACGCCCTGCAGGGTCTCGAGGCCCTCGGCATCGAGGTCGACCCGGAGCTCAACGCCGGCCGCGTCAAGCAGAACAAGGTCATCTCCGCCGCGGGGTCGAAGGTCACCGTCGTCGTGATCCCGACCAACGAGGAGCTCGAGATCGCGCGGCAGTCGGTCGAGACGATCGGCTGACCCCCGCGCGAGGGCCCGCGCCGGACGTCCGGCGCGGGCCCTCGCGCGTGCTCCGGCGTCACACCGTCTCGACAGGCGGACGTCATCCGTCCGCCGGGTGCGCTTCACCCGAACGATGCCTTCAGCGAAACGCTTTCCGGCCCGATACGACGGACATGACGACTGCCCGAGCGGCGCAGGGGGACCCCGAGTCCTTCTGGCGCTCGGAGCTCGACCGCATCGACCGGCTCTGCGACTCCGCCCCCGCGCTGTGCGTCGCAGCGCTGCCCGAGCTGCTGGACCTGGCCCGGGCGCAGCACGCCGTGCCGGTGGAGATCGAGCTCGAGTACAACGGCGGGTGGGCGCATCACCTCCTGGGTGACGACGCGCTCGCTCTCGCCGCGATGGAGCGCGCCCTGGAGCTCAGCACCACCCGGGGCCTGCGGCACTGGGAGGGCCGGGTCCTGCAGGGGCTGGCCGCCGTCTACAACGGGTTCGGCGACAACGTCTCGGCCCTGGAGTTCCTCGAGCGGTCGCTGGCGATCCGCCGGGAGCTCGACGACACCGAGGGCCTCGCCGCCGCGCTGAACAACCTCGCGGACACCTTCATCTCGATGGGGCGGTTCCCGGAGAAGGCGCGCGAGCTGCTGGACGAGGCCGCGGGGCTGTGGCCGCTGCTGGACCGCCCCGACGGCACCTGCGCGACGCTCTCCGGGCTCGCGAAGCTCGACACCGACGAGGCCGTCGCCCTGGCGGCCACGGACCCGCTGCGCGCCCGGATGTTCGCCGACCGGGCCGTGTCCCTCGCCGCGCAGGGCATGGCCGCCGCCCGGAACGGCAACCCGCGCATGGCGACCGAGGCGCAGATCCGGCTCGCCCAGGCCCACATGGCCCGCGCGGACCTGGTCGCCGCCGACCAGGCCCTCCGGGGGGTCGCCGCCGCGCTGCCCGAGGTCGCCGCCCGCTACCTGACCATCCGCTACCACGCGGCACACGGACGGCTGTGCCGGCTCCGCGCCGACTACGCCGCCGCCCGCGCCACGCTGTCCACCGGTCTGCTGCTCACCGAGCAGACCCTGCGCCCGATGGAGCGCGCCGACCTGCTGCTCGAGCTGGTGCACGTGCACGAGGACGCGGGCGACCTGCACGCCGCCCTGGAGACGCACCGCCGGTACCACGAGGCGGTCATGCTGCAGCGCGACCACGCGGCCGAGCGTCGTGGCATCGTCGTGAACGCCCAGCTCGACGTCGAGCGGGTCCGCCAGTCCCGCGACCAGGCCCGCAAGCGCCTGGCCGAGCTCGCCGCGCTGAACGAGACGCTGCAGCACGACGCCGCCCACGACCCGTTGACCGGGCTGCTGAACCGGCGCGGCCTCGACGCGATCCTCGCGGCCCGGATCGGCCGGGAGGACGCGCTCACCTACGTGGTCGCGGACATCGACCTGTTCAAGTCCGTCAACGACCAGCACTCCCACCCGGTGGGCGACGAGGTGCTGCGCCGCGTCGCCCAGATCATGACCGCCGCGGTGCGGGTCGGTGACGTGGTCGCCCGGGTCGGCGGCGAGGAGTTCACGCTGGTGCTGCTGGACGCCTCGCTCGACCAGGCCGGGGTCGTCTGCGAGCGGATCCGGTCCACCGTCGCCGGGTACCCCTGGCACGAGCTGTCCGCCGACCTGCACGTGACGCTGAGCCTCGGCGGGGCCGCCGCCCGGCCCGGGGAACCCGGGCACTCGCTCGCGGCCCGCGCGGACGCGGCGCTCTACCGGGCCAAGCGCCAGGGTCGCAACCGGGTCCGGTTCGACGAGCTGTCGACCACCCCGGCGGG